>NZ_FXBB01000026.1 GCF_900177735.1 Dethiosulfovibrio salsuginis
AGGAGAACTTCGAAAGCATACATCGGCACAACGCTTTCGCAGAGCGTTCCGCCCTCCTGGGCGACCTCCGGCTTGAGATGGAGGGCCTAAGGCCCGGCCGCCCTATGTCTCTGGACCGGTGGTTGATGGGAGTCTAGCTTAGGCGAAGCTCTAAAAACTCACCTTTGAGTCCCCTCGGAGAGACCGTCCCGCCTACGCCCCTGTTTCGCCCAATCGTATACTCGACCTGCCTGTTCCGTACGAACCGCCTCGGAGGGCACGTCCTGTGCCCCCTCGGCTTGGGGCGACGTCCTGTCGCCCCATTCGTACTACACAACGGCAGGTCGAGTATACGGGCTCAAATGGGCTACGTCGTAACGATCTCTCCGAGGGGACCCCGCTATTAAGCGAAGCTGGAGGCGTTCTTCAGGGCCCAGACGGTGTCTATGACCTGACGGTTTTCCCTGACGTCGTGGACTCGGACTATCTCCACGTCCTGCCATACACAGAGGGCGGTCGCGGCCAAGGTGGCCTCAAGCCTGTTCGCCGGGTCCGACTCCCCTAGCACCGCCCCGAAAACCGATTTTCTCGAGTGTCCTATCAGTATAGGAAGGCCCAGGGACCTAAAGAACTCGTTGTGCCCTAAGAGGGTCAGGTTGTGCTCGGTGGTCTTTCCGAAGCCTATGCCCGGGTCCAGCACTATCTGATCCCTCGGCACTCCCGCTTTAACCGCTAGGTCGATCCTCTCCTCAAAGTATCGGCATATCTCCCCTGGGAGACAATCGTAATAGGGGTTCTCCTGCATAGTACGGGGGACCCCTTTTATGTGCATTATGACCAGAGGGACTCCGGCTTTAGCCACAGCCTCAGGAAGTTCCTTGTCAAACCCCAGACCGGATATGTCGTTTATTATGTCCGCTCCCGAGTCCAGACAGGCTCTCGCCACGGAGGACTTGGTGGTGTCCACAGATATAGGGATCGCCGGATACTCCCTCCTTATGGCCTCTACGGCCGGCACCAGCCTGGATATCTCGGTATCACTGTCCACCGGGCTGGATCCTGGCCTGGTGGACTCGGCCCCTAGGTCCAGTATATCCGCTCCCTGGTCTATCATGGTCTCGACCTTTTTGAGACAGTCGGTGGAGGACGAGCGGCTTTCGGCGAAGAACGAGTCCTCCGTCAGGTTTACTATTGCCATGAGCTTGGTCTTTTTCCCGAGCTCCAGGGCCCTGCCTCCCGGCAGGTTCAGGATGTGTCTCTTTCTGGACAGGCCAGCCATGGCCCCCTCGATCTCCTGCTTTATCTCCGGCAGACCCCAGTAGGCCATGGCGGAGAGCTTTTCCGTCAGGTGGCGAAGTTGCTTTTTCGTGCCGAATATAAGGCAGTCGCATCGTTCGACCCCTCGGTCTATGGCGTGACGGTGGACCGCCACGTCCCCCCCTCTCGATAACATCTCCTGCTTCAGGGCGTTGGCCGCCCTGGTGTCCACGTCGGCTATCCTGAGGGCCGTTACCTGTCTTCGGTCGTCGAAATAGGGAAGGGCCCCCATGTCGCAGCCCATCTCCTCTAAGGTGTTTTTCAGCTCTTCGGTGGAGTTAAACCGGTGAAACCAAGCTGTCATCGACTTTCAGCGTCCTCTCTGTCCACTATGACCGAACTTGTGGCGGTCTCCCATACCTGAACGGTGTGAAGCTTACAGTTTGGCCGATTCACCTCGCCGTCCAGCTCGTCCCATACCCACAGGGCGATGTTCTCCGCCGTGGGCTGATCCATAACGTCGTTGAGGTAGGCGTGGTCCAGCCTGTCCAATACCTTCGCCGTGACCAGCTTTTTCAGCTCGGTGAAATCGAAGACCATATCGTCGTCGTCCCTGTGCCCCTTAAGCGTCACCGCCAGTCGATAGGTGTGTCCGTGAAGGGCCTCGCACTTTCCCCTGTATCGCTCAAGCCTGTGGGCTGCGTCAAAGGTGAATTCTTTTTTTAATAACATCTAGATTCCTCCTGCATTTTTTAATTATTTTTTCTCGACTTAGATGTCTATTGAGCATCTCTAAAAACGCTGTTCCTCGGAGAGGTCGTTCCGACGGAGCCCATTTGAGCCCGTATACTCGACATGCCGTCGTGTAGTCGAATGGGGCGACAGGACGTCGCCCCAAGCCGAGGGGGCACAGGACGTGCCCTCCGAGGCGGTTCGTACGAAGCAGGCAGGTCGAGTATACGCTTGGGCGAAACAGGGCGTAGGCGGGACGGTCTCTCCGAGGATGCTCGAAAATGAGTTTTTAGAGGTTCCCTATTGTAGCAAAGATACCTCTCTCCAAGCTTTATCGGATTACTATGTATCCATTTTATGGTATGATGTTTTTCGTTTGAAATTCGAGGGTGAAGGGTAGGGGGATAGATTGTCTTATTCAGGGGGAGGGGCTTTTTCAGCCCTTGGCTCAAGGAATTATCGTCTGTTTTTTTCCGGTCAGGCGGTGTCGTTGACGGGGTTTTGGATTCAGAGGGTCGCCATGGGGTGGCTCATATACAGGCTTACCGACTCGCCTTTTCTTCTAGGGGCGGTGGACTTCGCCAGCCAGATACCTCTTCTTTTTCTCTCCACCGTAGCAGGGGTTATGATGGAGCGCTGGGATCTTAGGAGGCTGATGATTATATGCCAGACATTGTGCATGGTCCACGCCGGTTTTCTGGCTGCTCTCACCCTCACTGGGACCGTCCAGTATTGGCATGTACTGGCTTTAGGGGTTTTATTGGGGATCGTAAACGCCTTTGAGCTTCCTGCCAGGCAGACCTTCGTGGTCCAGCTGGTGGACAGGCCCGAGGACCTCAGTAACGCGGTGGCCCTGAACTCCTCGCTCTTCAACGTCGCCAGGCTCATAGGCCCCTCGGTGGCCGGTTTCTGTATAGCCGCCTTCGGCGAGGGAATATGCTTTGGTCTAAACAGCGCCTTTTATCTGGCTACTCTGCTGGCTCTGATGGCTATGAGGCTCAAACCTCACAGAGTTGAGCCCTCGAAGGAGGGCTTTTTTGAGGGGTTGTCCTCGGGAATCGGCTACGTCCGACGTTTCCTTCCCATAAGGGATGTCCTCCTCTCCTTAGCCCTTCTCAGCTTCGCCGGTCTGCCCTATCTGGTCCTCCTTCCGGTCTTTGCCAAGGAGATTCTCCACGGCGGCCCGGGGCTTTTAGGTCTTCTGACAGGGGCTTCGGGCCTGGGAGCCCTGGTGGGATCCATAAGGCTGGCCGCCAGAAAGACCCCTGTGGGGCTCATGAGGGTGATGGCCCTTTCTATGTGTGGTTTCGGAGTTGCCCTGTCCTGCTTTGCCCTCTCCGACTGGGCCCTTCTGTCGGTGCCGCTGATAGTCTTTGTCGGTTTCTGCATGGTCTCCATACTGGTCGCTGGAAACACCGTGGTCCAGACCCTGGTGGAGGAGGATAAAAGAAGCAGGGTGATGGCCCTTTACGTGGTAGCTCTGACCGGGACCGCTCCCATCGGGAGCCTGATCTCCGGCGCTGTTGCCTCCCTCATAGGGGCTCAGATGGCTCTGGCCATCGGTGGCATAGTCTGTCTTGGGGCCGGTATGATTTTGGTGAAAAGAGGGGATCTACTGTGGTCCATGGCGGAGCCTATATACATAACAAAAGGCCTTTTGGTTCAGTCCGAAAGAGGTGAACTTCCCGTTGTCTCCGACGCTTTTTAGAGGTACAATGTTTTTGTATATGTATCAAAAGAGTCGGAGTGTTGCAAATATGTGAACGGAGGGGATTCCGATGGGTTGGTTGAGAAAAGCGTCGGTGGTCGCTAGGCTGGTGGCTATGGTAGGGGTCTTGTGTGCTTTTATAGTTGGAATGGCGTTCTATAATTATCTAAACGTGAAAAGGTTTGATTTTGAGCTTCAGGTTATCTACGGGCATTATCTGTTGCCCGTCCAGTGGCTGAACGACGCCAGGGCCCACGCTCAGGCCATTCGGTCTAACGTGTACGCCCTTATGCTGACCGATAAGGATAGCGAAAGCAGGGCGTTGATGGAGGATATCTCCAACCGCAGAAATTTGATGAACGAAAATCTGAAAAAATACGGAGAGCTGTCTCTTAGTCCCTCCAGCGTAAAGCTACTGGACGAGGTTCTCGGCGATATGGCGAAGGCCAGATCCGCTCTCCAGAAGGTTACCGACCTGGCCCTAAAAAACGAGAACCAGAGGGCCTACGATACCTTTAGGTCCGACGCCCTCCCTCCTCTGGATGAGTACAACGATCACATGGTTGAGCTGGCGGATTACATTTTGAAGGGGGCCAGAGAGGACAACGAGTACAATAAGAACCTCGTGGCTAGGATTCGGCTGAACTTATTGCTCGTCTCGGTTTTCTCTCTGTTTCTGTCGATCGCCATGGCCTTCTACATAGCCCGTTCCATAGCCGTCCCCCTCAGGGAGATGGAGGATCAGGTCGATGCCTTCTCCAAAGGCGACCTTTCCGTCGCTTTCTCCTCTCAGGGAGGGGATGAGGTCGCCAAGATAGGTAGGCGGCTCGGGAGGATGGCGGAGAAAATGAGAGAGGTTATCGGCGGTGTTATCGATGCGTCCCATGACCTGAAAGAGAGTTCCCAGGCCTTCTCGGGGCTGACGGAGGAGGCAAACGCCAGCCTGGAGGAGACCAGGTCGGGCACCGAGCAGGTAAGTCGGTCCGCCGAAAGCCTTTCCGCCGCAGGGGAGGAGATAAACGCCAGCGTCCAGGAGGTGGCCTCCGGTGCGGCCACCGCCGCCAGCAGAAGCGGTGAGGTCGCTGAACAGGTGGAATCCGCCAAGGTGGCCGCCGAGTCGGGCATATCGGCGGTGGCCTCGACGGTCAAGGACATGGCCTCGGTTTCTAAGGAGATAGATGGCTCCGCAAAGGCGGTGGACGACCTGGCGTCCAAGGCGGAGAGGATCCAGTCCATAGTCGGCGAGATATCCAGTATAGCGGACCAGACCAATCTTCTTGCTCTGAACGCCGCCATAGAGGCGGCCAGAGCCGGTGAGCACGGCAGGGGATTTGCCGTCGTAGCTGAGGAGGTCCGAAAGCTCGCGGAGGAGTCCAACGAGTCCTCAAAGAACATAGCCGAGCTGGCCAGGTCTATAGGGGAGGACCTGGAGTCGGTCAAAAAAGGGGCCAGGAGCAACCAGGCGGGAGCGTCCAGGGTCGATGTCCAGATAAGGGACGTAGAGGAGAGGATAAAGGCCATACTCGACGCTCTGGAGTCCATAGCCGGGGCCACACAGGATGTGGCGGCGGTCTCTCAGGAACAGGCGGCCTCCAGCGAGGAGATAGCCGAAACCGTCCAGGATATGGCGGAGAAGATACAGGGAGTCAACGAGATATCCTTAAACGTCAGGGATCAGGTTGTGGAGATAACCCAGGCTTCCGAGAGGCTATCCCTTGGGGCGGTTTCCCTTGCGGAGCTAGCCGATGACCTAAACTCTAAGGTCTCCTTCTTCAGATTAGGAGAAAAAGGCGGCCTAAAACCCCTCTAAATAAGCTTCTATAAGCCGACGACGAGAGTCGTCGGCTTATTTGTTTCTTTGTGGTAGAATCGAAATATTCTAGGTCTTCTCTGTAGGGGATAGTGACGCTGACTCGTCTCTCCGACCTACGTAGGATGGTCCGTTAGGCACGTTTGGCCGAATTTTCTGCCCTGTCCGTTTACGGGGCATAGATGGTGCTATATACTGAACCATATTTTTTCGTGGTTGATTTATCTGGGAGGGGGGTGGTGAGATAAAAAAACCGCTTATATGAGAGCGAACCTGATTCTCGCCCTTTTTTGCCTGGCGGTTATAGCCCTGTCCTCCACCGCCCTGATCGTCCAGCTTGAGCTGGACAGAAAGAGGGAGATCGAGTCCGCCTATCGCAGGACGGAGAACATGGCGAGGGCCTTTCAGGAGCACTCACTGAGGACCATACAGAACGTACACCATATATTAAATTCCCTGAGAGACGTTTACCTCAAAAGAGGGGGCCTGGCGATGAAGTCTTTCTCCGAGGTGGCCAACGCCAGCGTCGCTCGCTACGCGGTGGAGAGCCGCAGAGGACAGGAGAGCCTTTTTAACCTTCTAGGGGTAATAGACGGTTCGGGAAATCTGGTCCTGAGCTCTCAGGTTCCCTTCGTTTCGGTCAACGTCAGGGAGAGGGATTATTTCAAGGCCCATCGGGAGGGATGGCGGGATTTTCTCGTCAGTCCTCCGGTGCTCGGAACCGCCACAGGCAAGTGGTTTATACCTATGAGTATCCCTCTGTTCGAAGAGGGGGATTTCGGCGGACTGGTCCTGGCTTCGGTCAATCCCTTTGTGTTCTCCGATTTTTACAGCAGGATCTCCATCGGACCAGGGAGCGTTATCGCTATGGTAACCTTGGACGGTTCGGTCTTGGCTGGAGTCCACGACGACAGGCCTCTGGCCATGTCCCAGGTGATACAGGATAAAAAGGTCCTATCGGTGATGTCCCAGATCCCTAACGGATCCCTTATGGGGGACATGATCGGCGATGGCAATAAGAGAATACTGTCCTTCCGTCAGATATACCCTTACGATATATTTATCGTCGCAGGGGAGACGGAAGAGTACGTTCTGGCGGATTTTCATCGCAGAAGAACGGTGATGATCTGGTCGGTATTGTCCTTTAATTTTTTGGTTATCCTCTTTTTTATCGCCTTTAGGGCGGCTAAGGCGAGAGAGGAGGCCACTGAGGAGCGTTTTCAATCCTTTTTTGAACAAAACTCCGTGGGGTTTTCCATAACCTCCCCTGATGGTTCGTGGAAGCACATAAACGATAAATTCTGTCGTATGCTGGGATACGATAAATCGGAGCTTTTTTCAATGACCTGGAGGGATATAAGCCCCGAGGAGGATCGAGCTCAGGAGGTTATACGTTTCTGGTCCATGGTGGAGCGAGGGATCACCGAGTCTTTCTCCCAAAAGCGGTATATCCGAAAGGACGGCTCAATTTTGGACGTGGAGGTCTCCACCTACCTCATAAGGGATAAAGATGGAGACGTTGCGTACCTAGCGTCGTCGATCCAGGACATAACCGAGAGGCTAGAATCTCAGAGGCTCCTGGCTCAGAGGGCTTTGGAGCTTGAGAAGCACAGAGAGACCATCATAAACAGCATGGCTATACTGGCGGAGTACAGAGACGGCGATACCGGAGGGCATATCCAGAGGACCAAGGCCTACGTGAAGCTGCTTCTGGAGCGGTCCGGTGGAGAGGCTCTCTTCCCGCCGGAGGACCTCCCACTGGTGTGGCAGTCCGCCGCCCTCCACGATATAGGGAAGGTGGCTGTTCCCGATTCGGTTTTGCTCAAACCCGGCCCTCTGTCCAAAGAGGAGTTCGACCAGATAAAGATCCATCCTGTAGTCGGCGGTGAGGTGCTAGCCCGCACCGAGGGGCTACTCGGAGGAGGGGCCTTTATCTCCTACGCCAGGGATATCACCGAGTATCACCACGAAAAATGGGACGGTTCTGGGTATCCTCACGGCCTGAGGGGAACGGATATCCCCTTTTTGGCCAGGGTCATGGCCATTGCGGACGTCTACGATGCCCTGGTGTCCGCTCGGCCCTACAAGATGGCCTTCTCCCACTCTAAGGCGGTCTCCATCATAGAGGAAGGGGCGGGAAGCCACTTCGATCCCGATCTGGTCCAGGTGTTTTTGTCCTGCGAGAGAGAATTTGAGGCGATTTACCTCCATACCTCTTGACTTATGGGGCCGATCGTTGTATCCTTCCATAAATTCATCGAAAGGCGTGGTCGGCATGACTAGATCCTTCGCGAACAATTCGATGCTTTTCTGGTGGTGGTGGACCTAGGTCCACCGCGTCATTGGCTGTGTATTCGGGCCGCGGTGGCATAAGTCGCCGCGGCCCTTTTTGTATGTTTGGGCCGTGCTTCCCTATTTTATCGGGAGGACGGCCCTTTTTTAATTTAAAAAAAAAGACGAGGAGAGATCGATATGACCGTTATGACATCATCCGTAGAGACCGGTTACTTTGGGGCCTTTGGTGGCCGTTTTGTTCCAGAACCTCTTGAGAGACCTCTGGAGGAGCTCGCCTCCGCCTTCGCCGAGGCGGTGCTGGACCCTGATTTCGAGAGAGAGTATATAAGGCTCATGGTGGAGTACGTAGGCCGTCCCTCGGCCCTGACCGAGTGCCTTAACCTCGGTCGTCAGCTGGGCGGTGGAAGGCTGTTCCTCAAGAGGGAGGACCTCAACCACACAGGGGCACACAAGATCAACAACGCCATAGGCCAAGCCCTGTTGGCAAAGAGGATGGGGAAAACCAGGCTTATCGCCGAGACCGGTGCGGGAATGCACGGTACCGCCTCCGCTACCGTGGCCGCCCTGATGGGGATGGAGTGCGTTGTCTATATGGGGGCGGTGGACGTAGAGCGTCAGGCCCCTAACGTGAGCAGGATGAAGCTGATGGGTGCTAAGGTGGTACCGGTGACCCAGGGCCAGGGCGTGCTTAAAGACGCCGTGAACGCCGCCCTAACAGCCTATGTGGAGGACCCTGAGACCTTCTACCTCCTGGGTTCCGCCGTTGGACCTCATCCCTATCCCTCCATGGTCCGTCACTTCCAGAGGATCATCGGTCGAGAGGCCAGGGAGCAGATTATGGCCAGGGAAGGCCGTCTGCCAGACGAGATAGTGGCCTGCGTCGGAGGCGGCAGCAACGCAATAGGCCTTTTCTCCGGCTTCATCGACGACCAGTCGGTGTCTATAACCGGGGTTGAGCCCGCCGGTAAGGGCCTGGAGACCGGCGAGCACGCCGCTACCTTGGTGGCAGGTGCACCGGGGATAATCCACGGCTTTAAGACCTACGTTCTCGCCGACGACCAGGGCGAGCCAGCACCGGTTTACTCCATCTCCGCAGGGTTGGACTATCCTGGAGTTGGGCCGGAGCACTCACACCTTAAGGATTCGGGCAGGGCCAACTACGTGGCGGTGACCGACAAAGAGGCGCTGGATGCCTTTCACCTTCTCTGTCGCACCGAGGGGATAATCCCCGCTCTTGAGAGCTCCCACGCCCTGGCCTACGCCCTGAAGAGGCTTCCTCAGATGCAGAAGGACCAGATTCTGCTGTTAAACCTCTCCGGCAGAGGGGACAAGGACATGGACCAGATAATGGCCCTCGAGGCTTAGGACCACCTTGCGATAAAGTCGTCTATCAGACGGCGGGATATGCTGACGCTCCCGGGGATCTCCGGTAGATTCTCGGGGGCGAACCAGTCGGCGTGGTCTATCTCCACTCCGTCCACCTCTATCTCACCCTCAAGCCATTTGGCCCTAAAGCCAACCATGAGAGACCTCGGAAAAGGCCAGGACTGGCTTCCGAAGTACTCAACGTCACAGACCTTTATGCCTACCTCTTCCTTTATCTCCCTCTTTACGGTGTCCTCCAGGCTCTCCCCTAGGTCCACGAACCCCGCCAGGACGCTGTATCGTTTCCCGGGGAAGGCCCTGTTGTGCCCAAGGAGCAGTTTACCCTCCTTCTCCACCGCCACAATGACCGCCGGAGATATCACCGGATAGGAGGTGTTGCCGCAGGAGGGGCACCGTCTTCCTCTGTCCTCCATGTCCTCCATAGGTGAGCCGCATCTGCCGCAGAACCGGCTGTTTGTGCGCCAGTCCATCTCGGCGTAGAGCCTGTTTGCCACCGCGAAGGTCCTTTCTCCCATGACCTCCCACAGAGTCCTCCTGGGCACCGTTCGCCATCCGTCGGGCAGCGACCGCTCGCCGTCGATCTCAAGCCATTTCCCTACTTGAGGGACCTCTCCTGTCGATATCGCCTCTATGGAGTGTAAGGCCCAGCCCTCGGCGGGGATGACTACGTCGTTTCCTTTGAATATAAATGTTTCCATTGCTCTTCCCCCTTCCACAGGAAATCCTCTAAAAACGCTGATCCTCGGAGAGATCGTTCCGACGTAGCCCATTTGAGCCCGTATACTCGACCTGCCGTCGTGTAGAACGAATGGGGCGACAGGACGTCGCCCCAAGCCGAGGGGGCACAGGACGTGCCCTCCGAGGCGGTTCGTACGGAACAGGCAGGTCGAGTATACGATTGGGCGAAACAGGGCGTAGGCGGGACGGTCTCTCCGAATCTAAGTCTACATCCTTGTGGCCCGTTTAGGTGCTACATAAGCATGTTTTCGTGGTATTATTGCTCCCGTAAATATGACCTGAAAGGGATGATGGATGTGAAAATTTGGAGAGGTTTGTTAGCTTGTTTTATCGCAGTGGCCCTTTCTTCCGGGGCTTCGGCCCTGGAGATCGTGGACGGTCTGGGCCGGACGGTGGAGGTGCCCGATATGGTGGATAGGATTATATGCTCAGGGTCGGGAAGTTTGCGGCTAGCCACCTACCTACAGCTCTGGGATAAGGTGGTCGCCGTGGACAGCATAGAGAGAAAGACCGACCGATTTGACGCCAGGCCCTACGCACTGGCCCGTCCTGCCTACAAAGACCTTCCTCTTTTCGGCGAGTTCAGAGGCGACGATAGTCCCGAGCTTATTCTGTCTTTAGATCCCGCTCCTCAGGTGATCTTCAAGGTGGGCTGTACCGTCAAAGAAGCGGACACCCTCTATGAAAAGACCGCCATTCCGGTGGTAGCGCTGAACTACGGAAATCTGGTGGACGGCAGGGATAACCTGTACAGCGCCATAAGGATTATGGGCCAGGTAGCCCACGCCAAAGATAGAGCTGAAGAGGTAGTGGCCTTCCTCGATCGAACGATAGAGGACCTCCGGTCAAGGGCCGCCGATGTGGAAGCAAAACCGTCGGCCTACGTAGGAGGGATCGCCTTCAGAGGTCCTCACGGACTTCTCTCAACCGAGCCTACCTATCCTCCTTTCGCCTTTTCCGGTGTCGTGAACGTCGCCGCCCAAGGGGCTGGTGTTAAGGCTAAACACGCTGTGGTGGCCAAAGAGGCTCTCCTCCAGTGGGATCCTGAGATAATATTCATAGATCTTTCAACGATCACCGCCACCGGAGGAGGTGCCCTTAAAGAGCTCTCCGAGCCTCTGTGGGAGGGACTCTCCGCCGTAAAGGAAGGTCGAATCTACGGTGTCCTTCCCTACAACTGGTACAACCAGAATTTCGGAAATATCCTGGCGGACGCCTATTTTGTCGGCTCTCTTATCTTCCCCGACAGATTCTCCGATGTCGACCCGTCGGCAAAGGCGGACGAGATATTCAGCTTTCTGGTCGGTGAACCGGTCTTCAAGAGGTTAAATCAGGCTTTCGACGGAAAGGTCTTCGTGCCTCTGGAAGTAGGTAGATAGCCTATGCACCTGGACAGGGCGGAGGTCTCCCTTTCCTATCGGAGACACGTGGAGAGGAAGCAGGTCTTTATGGTCTGTCTGTTCCTTATCGGCGTCGTCTTTTTCTGTGTCTCCCTTTCGGTAGGGGTCTCCGGTATGCCTCTTGATATGGTCCTCAAAGGTCTTTTAGGTATGACCGAGGGCCGGGATAGGCTGATACTCTGGAGCATAAGGATGCCTCAGGCGGTGGCGGCGGTGGCGGCAGGGGCTGGGCTGGCCCTGTCCGGCGCGGCCATGCAGGCTATTCTCAGAAATCCCTTAGGTTCCCCTTTTACCCTGGGATTCTCCCACGCTGGGGCCTTCGGTGCCGCCTTGACGGTCATGGTCCTGGCAAAGATATCTCCCGTCCTTCCTGCCTGGTTGGTCTCCTTTGGACCTGGCATAGTTGCCCTAGGGGCCTTCGTCTTCTGTATGATAGCCACCTCGGTGATACTGGCGGTCTCCGCCTATCGAGGGGCTTCCCCTGAGACTATGGTCCTCTGTGGGGTGGCTTTAGGATCGCTGTTTACCGCTGGGACCATGTTTCTCCAGTATTTTGCCGACGACGTTCAGCTGGCCGCCATGGTGTTTTGGACCTTCGGCGACCTAGCTAGGGCTGGCTGGAAGGACCTAGGTGTGATGGCTTCGGTGCTGATTCCCGGTGGGATCTATTTCTACCTAAAGCGCTGGGATTTTAACGCCGTAGAGGCAGGGGATGAGACCGCCCGAGGTCTTGGAGTCGATGTATCCTCCCTCAGGCTCACCGGACTGGTGGTTTCCTCCCTGATGGTGTCGGTCACGGTGGCTTACTTAGGGGTGATCGGTTTTGTGGGCCTGATCTGCCCCCACTTTATCCGCCGAATTTTAGGGGACGATTACCGCTACGTCGTTCCCGCCAGCGCCCTGGCGGGGGCGTTGCTGCTCCTGGTTGCCGATACCTGTGCGAGACAGATCATGGCTCCTCACGTGATGCCTGTGGCTGTGTTGACCTCTTTTCTAGGGGCCCCCGCCTTTTTGTGGCTTCTGATAAGGACCGTTCGATGATATTGGCGGTAAAAGACCTGGGATTCAGGTGGGGAAGGGACTGGGTTTTCAGAGGTATCTCCTTTTCCGTGAATAGTGGAGAGCTTCTGTCGGTTATGGGCCCTAACGGTGTCGGCAAGACCACCTTGCTCAGATGCTTAAACGGAATCCTGTCCCCCTCCGAGGGGACAATAACCGTAGGAGGCAGGGATGTCTCCTCCATGTCCAGGCGGGAGATAGCCAAGGCGATGGGATACGTTCCTCAGTTTGTCCAGCCTCAGAGGATGACCGTCTTCGACGGGGTCCTGCTCGGAAGACGGCCTCATATAGGCTGGTCGGTATCGGAGAGGGATCTGGTGACAGTGGAGAGCGTCCTGTCTCTCCTGGGGCTTTCGGAGTTCAGGTTGCGGTCTATGGATCGGATCAGCGGAGGGGAGAGGCAGAAGGTGGCGATCGCCAGGGCCATGGTCCAAGAGCCTTCGGTGATGCTTCTCGACGAACCGACCGCTAGCCTGGATATGAAAAACAACATGGGGATGATGGAGACCATCTCCCACGTGGTACACTGCCACGGTTTGGCGGCGGTGGCCACTATTCACGACGTAAACTGTGCTTTAAGACATTCCGATAGGTGTCTTTTTCTGAGAGGTGGCTCTATCGAGGCCCTCTGCACTCCGTCGGAGGTCACAGGCTCGATGATAGAGTCGGTTTACGACCTAAAGGCGGATATCATCGACCACCGAGGCTATCCGGTGGTAATACCTGGAGGTTAGTTTATGAATAAATACGATATAGAGCCTATAGGGTTCATAAAATCCCCCTACATGGAGAGGGAGGAGATCCCGAGACAGGGATTTCACGCCCCTGAGGTGGAGGCGGTCGCGGTGATCGACGAAAAATGGGCCGACGCCATGATGGGGCTGGAGAATATAGACAGGCTGATGCTCCTTTTCCTGTTTCATCGCTCCTGCGACGTCCATATGACCGAGAACAAGCCCTGGCTGGGAGGGGAGAGAGGGGTTTTCGCCACCAGGAGCCCTCACAGGCCCAACCATATAGGGGTCTCGGAGGTGGAGGTCCTGTCGGTCCAGGGCAGAGAGATAAGGTTTAAAGGCCCCGATATGCTAGACGGGACCCCGCTGATAGATATAAAACCGGCGGTATCGAGAAAATAAAGCAGGGAGAGGCTTCGGCCTCTCCCTCTGTCTATACCATGTTTTTGATGGCCGACCTGGCAGCTACCACTCCGCTGGAGGCTGCCTGGATTATTCCCCTGCTGACCCCTGCTCCGTCTCCTGCCATGAAGAGGTTCTTTACGGTAGGAACCGCCAGGGAGTTCTCAAGCTGCACCCTCAGGGAGTAGAGCTTTATCTCCACGCCGTAGAGCAATGTGTCGTTTTGGTTTACCCCGGGCATTATGACGTTCAGCGCGTCCAAAAACTCCACTATGTCGGTCATGTGTCTGTGTGGAAGTACCAAGCTCAGGTCTCCGGGCTCCGCCGAGCCGGTCTGTTCGATCATCCCTCTCTCTATTCTGGAAGCCGTCGACCGTCTGCCGTCCCTGAGATCTCCAAGCCTCTGGACCAGTATGCCCCCTCCTGCCAGCATGTTGGCCAGCCTGGCTATGTGGGTGGCGTAGCCTATAGGATCGTGGAAGGGATGGGTGAAGTTCTTCGTCACCAATATGGAGAAGTTGGTGTTGTTCGACTTGGTGTGCTTCAGGCTGTGGCCGTTTACGGTGACCAGGTTGTGCCCCTTGTTGTACTCCGACACGACGTAGCCCGACGGATTCATGCAGAAAGTCCGGCATCGATCGTCGAAGGTCGGGGTGTTGTAGAGGCATTTCACCTCGTAAAAGTGGTCCGTCAGGTCCTGACACACCGAGTCGGGGACCTCTACCCTTACCCCTATATCCACAGGCATAGAGGCTATGGGAAGCTCCAGCCTCCTGACCACCGTCTCAAGCCAGGAAGCCCCGTCCCGTCCGGGGGTGGCTATTATGGTCTGAGCCTCGAACCTTCTCCCGTCGGCGAGGACTATTCCTCTGGCCTGGCCGTTTTCGACGATTATGTCCTCGACGAAAGTGTTCATCATTATGTCGCACTTATCCTTCAAGGTGTGGTACATATTGTCCAGCACCTCTCTGGAGGCGTCGGTGCCTATGTGCCTTATCCTGGCAGGCAGGACCTTTATGCCGACCCCTGCGGCCCGGCGGATGGTGTCTTTTACCATAGGTCCTTTAGGTTCGTAGTAGTTAGGGTCCGCTCCGTGGTCCACGAAAACCTTATCCACCGAGTTTATAAGCTCTATCAGCGCCGATTCCCCTATATACTCCTCCAGGTTGCCCCCAAAGCCTGTGGTGATGGTCAGCTTTCCGTCGGAGGCGGACCCAGCTCCTCCCCAGCCGGAGACTACGCTACAGGATGGGCAGTTTATACAGCTTTCCGCTTTTCCCGCTATTATGGGACATACCCGTTCCTTTATGACCTTGCCCTTGTCCACTACGAGGATCTTTTTTCCAGCTTCAACCAGCTCAAGAGCGGCAAAAACCCCTGCCGGTCCTGAGCCAACTATAATAGCGTCGTACTTCATCCTTTTTCTCCCCCACTCGTGATTTACGTTCTGTCCCTAAGGCACCTCTAAAAAACCACCTTTGAGTCCCCTCGGAGAGACCGTCCCGCCTACGCCCTGTTTCGCCCAATCGTATACTCGACCTGCCTGTTTCGTACGAACCGCCTCGGAGGGCACGTCCTGTGCCCCCTCGGCTTGGGGCGACGTCCTGTCGCCCCATTCGCACTACACGACGGCATGTCGAGTATACGGGCTCAAATGGGCTCCGTCGGGACGGTCTCTCCGAGGAGCGGAGTTTTTAGAGGTTTCCCCTAGATTATACATCCTGGGAGACTTTACCTTCGACCATGGAAGAGTAAAGTTCCTCGGTTTTGGCTATGATAGAATCCACCGAGATCCCAAGGTAGTTGGCGTACCAGACCGAGCCCCCTGCCCCGGCTCCCTCTTTGATGTAGCCCTTTTCGTAGTCGCTGAGCCCCGTCCATTTCGATCCGCTGAAGTCCAGAGGTGCCCACCAGCCTTCGACCCCTATGGCCTCCGCCAGTGTCGCGAAATCGGCGCTTTTATCCCTGTGTACGTAGCAGGTGGTCGCTACGGTGATCGGTCTCTCTATCCCCATGTGCCTCAGAGCAGCCGCTACCGCTAGCATCTGGGTGCCACCTGCCAGGACGATTTTCTTGCCCTCCGGTGCTCCTGAGGCTATCCCCGCTACTAAAGGCTCCATAGGATCGCCAAGCTCCTCCATGGCCTTCATGCCGTCCCCTGAAAGCCCTCCGAACTCTATTTCCAGCCTTCTGAACGAGTCTTCCCGGAGTTTTCTCTTCAGAGGCAGGGGGTTTTCAGGCCCTGCGGAGGAGACGGACCCCCTGTACCCCAGTGCAGCCAGGACCAGAGACGCGGTGGTGGTTCCTCCAGGGACCGACTCACCTATCACCAGAGGGCCGCTCCCCTGGGAAAGGCCGATGGCCAGCTCTCTTCCCCTCTGAAAGAGCTCCCTGGCTTGAGGTACTGCGGTCTCCTTTGACGGGTCTTTGGCCGGGTAGCCGCCTACATCTACGAAAGGGGCTTTAGGGCTGACGAAAGACCCTGCGTCGATCAAGGTGATCGGAAAACCCGCTTCCTCCAGGGCGGCTCTTGTTACTATGGCAGGGGTGGGGTGTCCTTGAGGATCCAGGGGGATCCAGTCGACCACCTTAGGCTTTCCCCACCAGATCATGTCCGCATCGGCAGGTGCGGTGTAGGGAAGGACATCTAGACTGGCACCTGCCGCGGATATTCCAGGTATTTTGCTTACGTCGGTGGAACCAACTACGAGGACGAACATAATAGGACACCTCTTTCTTATATATGGCTCTTTTAGTCGGAGCATAGGCCGGAAAAATGATATCATATCGGGGTGTCCCTGGCTTTTTCTAAGACGCAAGGAGAGGTTTTTATGAAAAAAATAGTTTCTTTATTGTCGGTATTTATGGCTATTCTCGCAGGGGCGCTTTTCGTGATGATGTCCCGACCTGCCCCTGATCCGGGGATATTCCTCCCCTCCATCGACGGCGGTACCGTTCAGGTTCATCTCCGGCGAGGTGATCTGGCGATGGAGTGGCTTTTGGACCTCGACGAGTTCGTCAGGTCCAAAGACCTACCTCCCTCTGGGCTGAACGAGCTCATACCATTCGTAGGCAGAGGTTCTTTGCAGGCGGAGTTGGACCTGCCGGAGGGGCTATCGGACCGCTTCTTCTTGGCCCTTGAGGTTATAGAGGTGCCTAAGGCGATGAAGCTCTCTCAGACGTTGAAGGACGAGGCGGTGAGGAGAGGGTGGGAAGCCCTGCCTCTCGAAGCTGCTTTGCCTCAGGAAATAGCCCCTCTTTTCGTCCTTGTAAGGGACGATTTCAAATCTTACTGGGGCCTTTGGCGTAGGAGAGCGGGCTCGGTTATCCTGGTTGCCTCTTCCATTGAGGATCTAGCCTCTATGGTTCCAGAGGGAGTTCTGCCGGTCAGACAGACCTCCGGCTCCAATTGGGCGAGGTTGGACCTCCCACGGTTCCCCTCTTCCGACGATCACCGGGGATTCTCCTCCGAGTGGTCTCTGTCCAGGACCGACGAGAGGATATCCTTATCCTCCTGGAATAACGGTCATGAGGTTTATTTATCCCAAGATGGTCTGAGCGACCTTGCTGAGATAGGGGAGATACCCCTTTACGGCGGGGGAAAGCTGGCTGCCCTGGCCGCCTTTACCGGAAGTTCGACGGTCTCTCCACCTGATGAGATTATGGAGTCCCTTCTGGACGAGGAGTCCAGGCTTCTCCTGGACGGTTGGATATCCTTAGTTCAGAATCTGGGGATTTCCTGGGAGGACATAGTCGCCGCCCTTGAGGGAAGGATGTCCTTCGTGTTGGGCTCAAACGCCTCAGGTCTCATGGGTCCTATGCCGGGGGGATACGTCCTCTTCGAGGGAGTTTCGCCGGATTTAGGTCGGAAGATAGTCGACTGTCTCGCCCCTTTGAACCTGCCCTTTGGTGCTGGCCCTCTCAAAAAAGCGGGATGGAAGGGCGGTCTTTCCTGTAAATTTCCCTTGACCGCCGTCCTCGCCTACGGCGATCGTGGTCTTTTGGCCGGTGTTTTCGACCCCGACGATATCGATCGTCGACCTACCGTGCCTGAGCGTATATCCGATTCGGTCGGTAAAGCCAGACACCTTGCCTTCTCCGTGGACGTCAGAGGGCTTTTGGCGATCCTCGAGACTTACCGTTCTATGGCGTCCCTTCTGGACGACGATCTCGCCTCTATCCTCGGCTCCTTCATGGAGATACTTTCACCTTGGGATAAGTTTGAGCTGTATACCCCGTCTATAGGGCGCTCTGAGCTGTTGCTCTACCGCCTTCGAAACTGAAAGGAGATTTTTTATTTGAATTACGATCCAGAATGTATGAAAGTCAAGTTGTGTAAAAAATGCAAAGGCCTCGGCTTTGCCCTTGGCAAAACGGGGGAGAAATTCGGCTGTCCCGAGTGCAGCGGTTCCGGTAGGGTCGTAGTCAAAACCCTCAGAAGCGATTTTCCCCTGGACGATTTAAACGAAAATCTGACTTTCGATAAAGACACCATGAAGGTTCAGGTCTGTAAGAGCTGTGCAGGACTAGGGGCTTTCGTCTACGGCCCTGAGGACAGTCGGGATTGTCAGGATTGCGGCGGGACCGGCAGGATAGTGGTTCAGCAGATATCCACCGAGTATCAGCTACATCATCTTAAAGAGTTCGAGGAGTGATTCCTGTGGCAATTGAGCACGGAGAGATAATGGGGATTCAGATAAGGGACATGGTCCTTGTCGCCGATCAGGAGGATCCGATATACAGGGGAGACCTCTACCTGGACGGGGTTAAAATCGGTTCTTTTGAGGAGGATCAGGACGGAGGTCCTACAGCGATATACGTGGACAGCGATGCGTCCGATAGTTTGCGGGAGAGGATGGACTCTTTTTTTGCAAAAGAGGGATTCTCCGTCCAGGAGGAGGAGGACTACGACCTGTTTTTCATCAGGTTGATAGAGCTTGAGCAGCTTCTCCAGGTTTTTCTGGAGCTTCCGGAGAGGGGAATGGCCTATCTAGTCGCCGACTATACCGACGAGGAGATGGTTGTCTACGAGGTGGAGAACGATATGGGGCTGGATCAGCTCATACTGGAGGGCCGTATGGAGGACTACGACGTGTATCGATCCCTGGAGGATTTCGTTATTTCCTGAGTTCGCTGTTGACAGATTAAGCTAACAGGTGTATCATGCCCAACAATATCCGCTCCCGAGGCGGAAACTTTCGAAGGAGGTAGTCGTCATGAACTGTAAACTTTTCTCTTCCGCTATTACCATGATGATGTGCACTACTATGTACGGCGACCCTTCGGAAGGAGTCGGCGCGTAGCCTCGTGCACGCACCTACAGCTCGTTCAGGCCGGGTCACCTTATACTAAGGGGACCCGGCTTTTTTGTATCTTTATTTTAAAAAATGTGGGGAGTGTGAGTTTTTATGAAAGAAAATCTCCGTTTTGATCCGTCCGCGGTGGAGGCTGTATCCAGCTATTTGACCGATCCGTCCAATCCTGTGGTGTCCAGGCTTCTGGAGGTCATGGCCCCTTACGGCACGCCGGAGGAGATAAACGGCAAGGCCAGAGCCGCCGGTGAGCTGGACAACCTCCTGGGGAGACTGGAGGCGGAAAAGTCTCCCTATCTGAGCGACGTCCTGTGGCTCAAAGAAAGGCGAGACAGCGGAGATTTCGTCTCTCTGGCCGAATACCGTCGGTCCGTCGTTGGCTCCGATCTTGAGATCTCCAAGGAGGCCCAGGACAGAGCTGTGACCTTAGAGATAAGCGCCCTCCAGTTCTTTCCTTGGCTCATAGCTGAGGCGAAGCAGGCCATAGAGAAAAAGGAGGTTATGCCCGGTCGGTTCATCAGGGTAAGGAACATGGCTGAGCAGGTCGCCGATCAGGGGGATATCCTGGCTGTGGCCGCTTCCATGAAGATCATGGGGGCAAGCCTGGTTGAGTCGCTGGACACCAGAGGGACCGACGGATCGAACGTCCACCTCGGCGGTCCCGATACCATCACCGGCTATTTCGGAGGCATCGGCCAGCCTAACGACTACTGCTACCGCTGGGTCGACGAGTTCCTAAAGTACTACACCCAGTACGGAGTGCAGCAGGTGCTTAACATAAACTCGGGCACGGTCCTTCTCGGCTATCTTCTCTACCGCCTCGGGGTGGATATCCAGTTCAAAATATCGGTGTTCATGGGTAACGACAACCCCGCCGCAGCCCTTTGGACCTTGATGATGGCCCGTTTCCTGGCCAGGGAGGACGGGACCACCCCCTTAGCGGGTTTCAACCTGTCCAACTCCTGCGACGTCGAGACCGTTAAGGCTATCGCCGACATAAGGAAGGCTCTAGGGCTGGAGAAGGACGTCAGGATAGAGCACCACATAACCGAGCCCTGGAAGCACATAGTCCGCCAGCCATACTGCCGCAGGGACGACCTTCTGGACTTGGCGGCCTCGGTAGGCAATATCTCCGCCAAACACGAGGGAGGAGACCCGGAGGTCGAAGGTGCTCTGGACGATCCCGCTTCCCTGACGGACTACTTTATCCCTAAGGCGGACATACTGGCCCAGGGACTGATGGAGAAGCTCCAGAGGGACTACCTCCTCAAGCACGATTCGCTCAACCACACCGCTCGGTCTCTGACCGAAAAAGGCTTCGCCTTTTTAGCTGCTCCCCTACTTCACAGCAGGTCCTAGAGGTTGAGTCATGGGGCAGGAAGCTAAACCTATAGTCCTGAAGTTCGGCGGTTCCTCCATGGGATCGCCGGAGAAGATCAGGGCTGTGGCTCGAAGGGTCATGGGGTTTGTCGAGAAGGGATACAGAGTGGCCGTGGTGGTCTCCGCCATGGGAGACACCACCGACAGGCTTCTTGAGTTAGCCCGATCCGTTACGCAGGGAAGTCGTTGTCCCAGGGAGATGGACCAACTTTTGTCCACAGGGGAACAGCAGTCCATCGCCCTTCTGGCTATGGCACTCAAGGCGGAGGGACAGGATAGCCTGTCCTTCACCGGGCAACAGGCTGGTTTCTTCGCCTCGGGATACCATCAGGAGGGCCGCATAAAGGATATCGATCCAAAACGGGTACTGTCCTGTCTAGCTCGAGGTGCGGTGGCGGTGGTCGCCGGTTTTCAGGGCATGGACCAAGAGGGAGACGTTATCACCCTGGGCAGAGGTGGTTCAGACCTGTCCGCCATAGCCCTGGCGGCGGCCCTTGAGGCCTCCTGTTGCTACATATTCACCGACGTCGACGGCATCTACACCGCCGACCCCAGGGTCGTCTTGGGGGCCAGAAAGCTGGACCGGATATCCTGGGACGAGTGCCTTGAGATGACCGTAGCAGGGGCAAAGGTGCTCCAGGCCAGGAGCGTGGAGATGGCCATAAGAAGCGGTGTGGACGTATGCGTGGCGTCCAGCTTCGACGAGGAAATAGAGGGGACCTGGATCATGAGGGATTTTATAGAGGAAAAGGCGGCGGTCAGAGCGGTAAGTCAGGACGACGATGCGGCCAGAGTGGCCTTCGACGGAGGCTGTTCACCCTGTCAGGTGGCAAAATCCCTGTCCGATAGGGGCATAGTCGCCCAGGTGGTGGTCCAGGACGGACGGGCGGTCCTTTTGGTGAGGGGCAGCAGGCTCGAGGAGACGCTGGATATCTGCAAAGAACACCAGGTGTCGGGGCTTAAATGGGATGAGGGGCTTTCCAGGATCTCCGTCGTAGGGGCGGGTCTCGCCAACCACCCTGAGATATCCGCCCAGATACTTTCGGTGCTGGAGGATATAGACGTGGACGTGGAAATGCTCCTTCCCTCCGCCTTGTCGGTAACCTGTCTGGTAAAGTCGTCCCACGGAGCGGACGCCGTCCGTGCTCTGCACGGCAAGTTTATAGAAGGAGGTCTCGTTAGATGCGCATAGCCCTTTTAGGGGCCACAGGCCTGGTAGGAAGAGAGATGATCAAGACTATAGAGGAAAGGGGATTGGCGGTGGAGGAGTTTCGCCCTCTCGCCTCTGCCCGTTCCGCAGGAAGCACAGTCAGCCTCAACGGCAGGGACTGGACGGTGCAGGAGGTCTCACCTGAGGGCTTCGATGGCATAGACGTGGCCATATTCTCCGCCGGCGGCGACGCCTCCAGAAAGTGGGCTCCTGTCGCGGCTGAGAGGGGAGCGGTGGTCATAGACAACAGCTCCGCCTGGAGGATGGACCCTGAGGTTCCCCTTGTTGTCCCGGAGATAAACGGTCAGGCCGCCAAGAATACCCCTAAAGGCATCATAGCCAACCCAAACTGCTCGACCATCCACGCGGTGATGGCCCTCTATCCTCTCCATAAAGCGATAGGGCTGAGATCTATGGTGGTTACCACACTTCAGTCAGTATCAGGATCCGGCTGGAAGGCGGTGGAGGAGCTTGAGGAGGAGAGTCGGCTGGTGCTTGAGGGAAAGAAGTCCGACGCCGATAAGAGGGCCTCGGTCTATCCCCACAGGATAGCCTTTAACGCCGTCCCTCAGGTTGGTAGTTTCGACGATCAGGGCTACACCGACGAGGAGTGGAAGATGGTCAACGAGTCCAGAAAGATAATGTCCTTGCCGGAGCTAAAGGTCGACTGCACCTGTACCAGGGTCCCGGTGATGAGGGGACACTCTCTTTCCATAGCGGCCCAGTTCGACCGTGCCGTATCGCCGGAGGAGGCAAGGGCCATTCTGTCCGACGCTCCCGGCGTGGTGGTCAGAGACGATCCGTCCTCTTCGGTCTATCCTCTGGCTATAGAGGCGGAGGGAACCGATCCGGTCTACGTCGGTCGCATCAGGAGGAACCTGGTCCTGGATAACGGTCTGGACCTGTGGGTATCGTCGGATAATATAAGAAAAGGCGCGGCTCTGAACGCTGTTCAGATAGCGGAGCTGCTGGTTTAGGGAGGAGGACGAAAAATGGAATGGGGAATCGCTTTAGTCGGATTCGGCAACGTCGCTCAGGGGCTTGCCAGGATAATAACCAGAAAAAAGGACGACCTGATCCGTCGCTACGGCTTCGTGCCGGTGGTGAACGCCATAGTGACAGGATCTAAGGGGACTATCTGGGATCCCTCGGGCCTTGATCTGGAGGCGGTTCTCCGTTCCCTGGACGAGAGAGGGGACTTCTCGGCGGTGTCCGCTTCCTCCGCCTCGTTGGACCGTATCCTTGACGATCCCAGGATAGGGGTCGTCGTGGACACCACCCCTACAAACCTCGTCACCGGCGAGCCCGGTCTATCCCTGATACGTCGGGCGATCCGCTCGGGGAAGCACGTTATCAGCTCCAGCAAGGGGCCGGTGTCGGTGGCACTGCCGGAGCTCATGGCACTGGCGGCAAGCCATGGAGTGGCATACCGTTTTGAAGGTGCTCTCCTCAGCGGAACTCCCTCCATAAACCTGGCCATGGAGGCTATGGCGGGATGCGACGTGGTGAAGGTGCAGGGGATAGTCAACGGAACCACCAACTACATTCTCTCAAGAATGGAGGAGGGACTGAATTACTCCGATGCCCTAACCGAGGCTCAGGAGCTAGGGTACGCCGAGACCGATCCCAGCGGCGACGTGGACGGATGGGACGCCGCTGTGAAGGCCCAGATAATAGCCACTGTGATAATGGGCGAGCCTATAGCTCTATCCCAGGTTAAGAGGGAGGGCATATCGAAGGTTTCCCTTGAAGACGTGAGATCCGCCCTGTCCAGGGGAAAGAGGATAAAGCTCGTAGCCCAGGTGGAGAGAAAAGACGGTGTCCTTGAGGCCTCGGTGGCTCCTCTGGAGCTTCCTCTGGACCACCCTCTAGCGGGGGTGATGGGGGCGACCAACGCCATAACCTACGGCACCGACAACCTCAGAGACGTCACCATCGTCGGGCCCGGCGCCGGCAGGGAGGAGACCGGGCAGGCTATTTTGGCGGACCTGCTGGCTATAGTAAGAGAGAGAGGGCTGAACCTTGGACGGCGGACTGCGTGAGGCCATCTCTCAAGGTCGGTCCATAGGGCTTGCCTTAGGTGGTGGTGCGGCCAGAGGGTGCGCCCATGTAGGTGTCCTGAGGGCCTTTCAGGAAAAAGGCATTACCCTTTCCTGCGTGGCGGGAACCAGCATAGGAGCCATGATCGGCGCGGTATACGCCTCCGGTGGGTTGGACCACCTGGAGGCGTTGTTGCTTGAGCTCGATCCTCTCCACCTTCTGGCCTACTTCGACGTGGTATTCCCCCATTCCGGTCTGGTGGACGGCAGAAAGGTCACCGAGCTCCTGAGGGAGATCCTGGGAGACCGGAGCTTTAAAGACCTGTCGATGCCTTTCGCCGCCGTAGCTACGGACATAAGGGACGGCCGAGAGGTCGCGATCTCCTCCGGCGACGTTATAGACGCCGTCAGGGCCAGCATCGCAGTCCCTGGGGTTTTCACCCCCTTTATGTCAGGGGAGGCTGTCCTTGTCGACGGGGGGCTGGTCAATCCGGTGCCTGTCAACGTGGCTAGGTCCCTAGGGGCCGACTTCGTTGTGGCGGTGGATTTGAACCGCTACGTGGTCGAAAGCAAGCAGGACGTCAGATGCGAACGCCCCCTTTCCTATCGTAAAGGGCAGGATCTCTCCCTGGGAAACCGTATCCTGGAGGAGATAAGGGCGTTGGTGGAGGACGGAAGCAGGTCCAGGCCGAAGCCGCCGAACATAGTCGACGTTATAGTTACGTCCATAAATATCATGGAGACCTCTATAACCCAGAGCAGGTTGAAGACCGATCCTCCAGACCTCCTCCTGGCCCCCAGGCTCGGAAACGTCCGATTTATGGAGTTTTTCAAGGCAAAAGAGGCCATGGAGGCGGGGTATAGGGTCGCTATAGAGTCGCTTTAGCCGGGGCAGGGGAGACCTTGTTCCGCTGTGTCATGTATATGCCGATCAGGATGAAACAGCCTCCCAGCACTATCGCCGGGCCCGGCACCTCGTGGAAGAAGGCCCACGCCATGACCGAAGAGCCTATAGGCTCCCCAAGGAGCATCACCGCCACCACCGCCGGATTGACCCATCTAAGGGCCCAGTTGTAAGCCGAGTGTCCCAGGATCTGGGGTATAAGCGCCATGCCCCAGAGGGCTCCCCAGGTATGCCAGGAGTAGCCGCTCACCGGCAGGGAGGACAGCATGAGAGCTACCCACAGAAAAGCCGCCGCCGAACCGTAACACACCGCCACGTAGGGCATCAGGGATACCTTGGCCCTGACTTTCCTCCCCAGAAGCAGATAGACAGTCAGACTTATGGCCCCTAAAAGGGCCAGACCGTCCCCTTTCCAGGCATCCGGGCCTGTGGAAAAGTCCCCCCATCCTATGATTACAGCTCCTACCACCGCCAGGGATATAGCCATGGCGGTTTTTTTGTCTATCCTGTCTCCGGTGATAAAAGGGGCGGCAAGGGCGACCCAGAGGGGAGAGGTGTTGACCAGCACGACGCAGCTCGCTATGGATATGTACTGTAAGGCGGATATCCAGGAGGCGAAGTGTATGGCCAGTGCCCCTCCTGAGATGACGGTGTAGATCCAGTCTTTGGAGGTGAGCCCCTTTATATCCTCCCTATGGTGTAACATCGCCCAGGGGACCAGTACGATCGAGGCCAGCCCAAGCCTGTAAGCGGCGGTGACTAGAGCGGGAGCGTCCGCCGCCTTAGCGAAGATCGAGCCCGTTGAGGTCGCCAGTATGGCCAAAAACATTATGATGTTTGCCTTTTTATCCAATGGAAATAGCCGCCTTTCGTGTTATTCTGGGTGTATAGCCGATCGAAAGACTATAGATCATAGGACATCACAGCGCAAGGAGGTATTCTCGTGAGGATAATATGCTTGGTCGTGGTCTTTTTTGCCCTTTTTTCCGTGCCCTCCGCCTCTGCGGAGGTTCCTCCCAAAATAGCCTTTATAGGTCCTCTCTCCGGTCACGACGGTCACGAAGGATTGGCGGCTAAACAGGCATTTCTTCTGGCTATAAAGCAGGTGTCCGACGAAACCGGAAAGGAGATCGTTCCGGTGGTGATGGATGACTTTGCCGATCCCGATCAGGCCCGTGAGGCCGCTCTGACGGTGGCTTCCGATAGCTCCGTTATGGCTGTAGTGGCCCATTATCACAGTGTCTGTGCTTTTGCCACTATGGATGTATTCTCCTCCGCTAAGCTGCCGGTCATAATGTGGGCCGCCGCCCATCCGGGGATATCGGAAAAAGGGGATCCCTACATATTTCAGATGGTCCCTATCCTGGACGACATGGTCCTATCCCTGGGCAGACTGATGTTCGACAGAGGGCTTAGATCCATCGCCCTCATAGGGGAGAGATCGGCTTACGGCAGACGATTCCTCTCGGTAATGGCCCCTTATCTCCGTGAGATAGGTGTGGACGTTCCTTTGGTTATAGAGACCTCTCCTATGCTCCCTTCCTACGACCACCTGGCGGACAGGGTCGCCGACGTCGCTCCCGACGGGGTGGCCTACGGAGGCTTTACCCACGAAGGTGCCATGATAAAGATGGCCCTGGACAGGAAAGGGCTATCGCTGACCTATGGGGTGGACTCCTCGGTAGGGGAGGAGCTCTTCTGCCGATACGCCGGCCCTGCCGCCGAGGGGACGTTAGGGGTTCTGCCTCTTTCGCCTATCTATCTTCCTGGAGGAACCGATTTTCTGAAAGGGCTTTATGGCCTTTTCCCCGACGCTGTGCCAGCTAACTACACAGCTCTCGCCTACGACGCCGCTACGGTGGTCGCCTGGTCCACTTACAGAGGGCAGTCCAGGGGCAGGGAGGGGGTACGGGAGGAGATATCTCGATACAGCGGAAGAGGCCTCACCGGCCTGATAGGTTTCGACTATCTAGGGAGGGCGGTCGCCAGACCTATAGGGGCTTTTGTCGTCAAAGGCGGCCGTTGGCTGCCTCTCAGAGGTGATAGGGATGGCTAGAAAGTTCATGTCCAGCATAGGCGCTAAACTGCTCATATGGTTCGCCATTATAGGGCTCATACCTATGATATCGGCGGTAACGGTCACGTCCCTAAGAAGGGTCCACTCCATAAAGGAGGAAGCCATGTCCAAGCTGGAGGCCATAAGGGACCTGAAGGCCACCCAGCTCTCTCAGTGGCTCCAGGAAAGGCGATCGAGCTTTCTATCGGTGGCCTCGGACAGCTCTCTGATCCAGCTGGTCCAATCCCTTGAGGATAGAAGATCGCCGGAGCAGAGGGCTCTTCTGATGGAGGTGAGGCAACTTCTCCGGCGACACAGGAGAAGCTCGGTGGATGTGGACGATTTCTTTTTGATAGACGCTCCTACCGGAAAGGTGGTGGCCTCCACAAACCCAGCCGACGAGAACAAGGTCGTTTACGGTCCTTTCGTGGAGATCCCGATATCTTTGGGCCGAATGTGGGAGCAGGATCTAGCCCGATCCCCTCTGACAGGATCCCTGGTTCTAGCCTTCTCCGCTCCTATATGGGGAGTGGACGAAAGGGAGGGAGAGGTGCTATTTGTCCTGGGGGCCAGGATATACGCCGAGAAATCCCTTTTTCGGATACTCTCCGACAGAACAGGGCTAGGTTATTCCGGCGAGACCATCATAATTAACGGAGAGAGGACGGTCCTCAGCGAGCTCCGTTGGAGCGACAACGCTCCCCTTAACTTTAAACTCCGGTCCGAGCCCGCCTCCCTGGCGTCGGAGGGGTTTTCCGGGGTTATGGAGGCGACGGACTATCGAGGGGTTTCGGTCATATCCGCCTACGGTCCAATCGGTGGTACCGAATGGGGACTTATAACCGAACAGGATCTCTCGGAGCTTATGGCCACGGTGAGAAAGTCGATGGTCGAGGTGGGAGTCGTTCTGGGCTTCTCCGTCCTGATGGTCTGTTTGGTGTCCTTCTGGGTGGCCAGAGGTTACGCTGGCCCGGTGGAGGTGATGATCGGTGCGGCCCGTCGCTTCAGAGATGGTGAGCTTTCCGCCCGAAACGGTCTCTCTCGGAATGACGAGCTAGGGGAACTGGCCAGGGAGTTCGACTCGGTGTCCGCGGCCCTCGAGTCCAAGGTCATAGCTATGGAGAGGTCCTCTGCCACGATAAACTCCCTTATGGAGATAAAGTCGGAGGTCGAATTTGGGGATAAACTTTTAAAGAAACTCATGGAGGACGGTATACCCCGCTTCGGGGCGATTTACGGCACCGATGGATCGACTTTCAGTCCTCTGTCCACCGTAGGGCTGGCATGGCCTTACCGATCCTTCAGTGGCGAGGCTCTGGAGGGAGAGCTCGGTTTCGTCCTGTCCTTCCCGGGCAAATGGCACCGTTATCCCTTAACCGACGACACGGTCTTTACGTTAAAAGGTTTTCTCGGGGATATCCTCCCTAAAGAGGTGGCCTCTTTAGCGGTATTGGTCGACGGAAAACCCTATATGGTCGTCGTCCTGGGATCTACGACAGGTTTCTCGTCGGATTACCTATCTTACCTGGATATGCTGATCAGCCCTCTTTCCGCTCTGGCAGCTAACTTGGACCATATAGGCCGGAGGGAGGCTATGACTATAGAGCTACAGGCACAAAACGACGAAATTCAGTCACAAAGGGACAGGATCATGGAGGCCGATCGGCTCAAAGGGCAGTTCCTCTCCAACGTCAGCCACGAGCTTAGGACCCCTCTTAACTCCATATTGGCCCTGTCCAGGCTGATGTTACGCCCTCAGTCCTCTTTAGGGGACGATGAGAGGGAGTATATGTCCATAATAGAGAGAAACGGCGGGAATTTACTGGAGCTGATCAACGATGTACTGGATCTGTCGAAGATAGAGGCAGGTAGGGTGGAGCTTTTCCCCGAGGAGTTCGAGCTTTCTCAGGAGGTAGCCCACATAGTCAGATCTATGGATCCTCTGGCGAAGGAAAAGGGTCTGGTCATAAGAGGGGATATACCGTATATAATGGTGTATATGGACAGGTCCCGACTACGGCAGATCATGGTCAACCTTTTAGGTAACGCTATCAAGTTTACCGATCGTGGATCTATCGACCTTACAGGCCACACCGAAGGGGGCTACGTAGCCCTTGAGGTCATAGATACAGGCATAGGGATCTCCTCCGATGACCTTCCCTATATCTTCGACGAGTTCCGTCAAGGCGATGGATCGGTCTCCAGACAGCACGGTGGAACGGGCCTGGGATTGGCCATCGTCAGTCGGCTTGTCCGTCTTATGGGAGGTTCCATATCGGTGGACAGCTCTCCCGGGGAGGGAACCCGTTTCTCCATTACCCTTCCCTTTTCTTCGTCGTGAGGAGGTGCTTTTATGTGTAAAGTTCTTATGGTGGACGATAACTACGATAATCTGGTCATACTGAGGGCCATCCTTAAGGCCGTCGCACCTGAGTGCAGCTCTAGGTTTGCGTCCTCCGGTGAGGAGGCCCTTAGGATAGTCGCGGCGGACAGACCTGACGTGATTATCCTGGATATATTGATGCCCGGTATGGACGGTTTTCAGGTGTGCAGTCGACTGAAGGGAGACCAGGGCTACTCGGATATCCCGGTCATACTCCTGACCGCTATGGACTCGAGCCCGGAAAATCGCACCAAAGGGCTTAAGTGCGGTGCGGATGCCTTTTTGACTAAGCCTGTCTCAGAGGTGGAGCTTGAGGCCCAGATGAGGGCCTTGCTCGGCAAAAAACAGCAGACCGCTATCCTCAAATCCGATCTGCAAGGCCTTCAGAAACAGGTGGACAAGGACAGGGCCAGGCTTCAGTTTGAGGGGGTAAAACACCGATCCATAGTGGACAACCTCCAGGACGGGGTTCTCCTCTACGACCTCTCCTCCGGCGTACCTAGGCTGGTGGAGGCCAACTCCGCCGCTTCCAGGCTTCTCTCCCTACCGAAAGGGGATCTAAGAGAGGGGGCTTTGGATTTGCCTCTGGAGGGAGGAGAGTTTTTCCTCGATCTGGAACAGGAGGATAAAGCGGGAGGGAGCACCCCTGTGGAGGTCAGAAATCGCCCCTTTTACGTGGAGGGGAGGCCGCTGGTACTCCAGGTGGTCCGAGATATCACCGACCTCCGCAGGCTTGAGGTTACACTGAAGGAAAACGCCGATCATCTGGCTAAGGCGTTGAACAGGACCATAGACGTCCTATCCCTGGCGGTGGAGGCTAGAGATCCTTACACCGCAGGCCATCAGAGGAGAGTCGCCGATCTCTCAAAAGCCATGGCCCAGGCTTTATTGCTGGATGAAGCCCACGTAGAGCTTATCTACCGATCCGCCCTTATCCACGACGTGGGAAAGATATCCGTCCCGGTGGAGCTTTTAAGCAAGCCGTCGGCTCTGTCGGAGGTGGAGTTCGCCCTGATACGCCAGCATCCTGTGACGGGATACGACATAGTAAACCGAATCGACCTATCTCGGGAGATGACCCTTGCGGTGAGACAGCATCACGAGAGGCTCGACGGCACCGGATACCCTGACGGTCTCAAAGGGGATCAGATAATACCTGAGGCCAGGATTCTGGCGGTTGCCGACGTGGTCGAGGCCATGTCGTCCCACAGGCCCTACAGGCCCGCTCTAGGGGTCGAGGCCGCTTTGAACGAGATAGGCAAAGGCAGGGGGGTCGTCTACGACCCCGATGCGGTCGATGCCTGTGTTCACGTCATAAAAGAGGGTTTGGTTATCCTCTGAGGCCCCTGGCCATCGCCCTCCATCGGGCGATAAACTCCTCCATCTGCTCCTCAGGGGGCACCCTTAGACGGACCGAGTTGTCCCCTATTCCCAAAAATCCCGATCCCGGTGCGGTCTTTATGCCCTGATCCATCAGGCTGTCGTAGAGGTTTATCGGCCCATCGTAGGTTACCATCATGATGGCTACGGACATACAGGTATGGGCCACGGAGAATCCAGAGGTCGACTCTATCTCTTTTATAACCTGATCCTTTAGTTTGGCTATCTCGGTTCTCATGGAGGGCAGGAATTTTTTGCCCTCCTCTAAGGCCATAGGTATGGACGAAAAACCCAGTGCGTCCACGGTGAAAGGTGGGCTTACCCTGAGATATAGCTCTCTGGCGTAAGGGTCTCGAAACACCCCGTATCCTCCCCTTACCCCCGCCATTCCCCACCCTTTGGAGAAAGTCCTGAGACAGATGAGGTTTTTACGGCTCAGGTTAAGGCAGGAGGTCTCCTCGGGGACGAAATCGCCGTAGGCCTCGTCCACTATGACCATGGCTCCGACGTCGTTCGCTGCGGATATCAGCCGATCGAGGTCTTTAAGGTCCATCAGCTGTCCTGTGGGGTTGTGTGGCCTGTCTACGTAGACCAACGATATAGAGTCGTCAAGGGCCTTCAGTAGATCGTTAACCTCTATCCTGTATTCCGGTGCCCCCAGCGGCAGTGGAAGGAAGTCACAGCCTGATAGCTGAAAGTGAACCGGGCCGTCGGTGAACTGAGGGGCCATGCCTAAGACCTTCCCCCCCGGTGCGGCCAGGGCCTTGGCCAGGACCACCAATATGGTGTCGGTGCCGTTGGCGAAGACCAGTTCCTCCTCGTCGACCAGCCCTCCCCAGAAATCCCGAACAGGCCTTGCCAGCCGTTCGGAAGGGGGGATGTACCGGGATAGATCGTCTCCAAAGAGAGGGCCGAAAGCCGATTTGACCTTCTCCGGTGCTCCTATCGGGCTGTAGCCCAGGCCACAGTCGACCGAAACCGGTCGATTCTCGACGCAGTTGAAATAGAGCTCCGTCTTCGTGTCCTTCAAGCCCTGGGGAATAAGTTTTTTCCAGTCCATCTAAAAATCCTCCTCCAGCGGTTAAGATTGTATCCTGTCATGATACCACGATGGCGGAGGGTATACCCTCCGCCATCGCCATCTCTTTAGTTACCCTTATGATACTCCTCTGGGGGGGTGCATTTAGATGCCGATGGGCAGCTGGAGCATCCGCATCCACAGCCTCCGCCTTTTGCGATGGACCTGATTCTGTTCAATAGAACGATCCCTGCTACTATCACGACCGCCGCTACTATCGCCTTTTCCATTTTTTAGCCTCCTATCCTCTGAAGAAACAGGCCTCCCTGATACACCGCTACCGCCAGGCCATAGGCCAGGATGGTGTTGAACACCATGGAGAATAGACCCCATCTCCACGTTCCTGTCTCCCTAACGATACACACTACGGTGACGAAACAAGGGGCGTAGAACATGGTAAACACTATGAGAGCCAGAGCTTTTATAGGCGACCAGTCCGGCGAGTTGGCCAAGGTCTGAGCCAGGCCCTCGCTCTCCTCCGGGTCGACCTCTCCCAGAGAGTAGGCGGTTCCCAGAGTTGAGACCACCACCTCTTTGGCGGCAAAGCCACCTACTAAGGCTATATTGTCTCTCCAGTCAAACCCGGCGAAAGAGGTTATTCCCTCTAAGGCTGTGCCAACCCTGCCGGCGTAGGATTTTCTAAGGGCCAACTGAGCTTCCTGTCCGTCTATCTCAAGAAGTTTCCCAGCCAGTTCTTCCGACAAAAGCTCCGGCGATGCCTGAGACGTTATGGAATCCTTCATCCCCTGGAACCGCGCCCTATCATCCTCCCCTAGCTCCGGGAAGGTCATGAGGGCCCAGAGGATTATCGATATACCGAGGATGACCGTTCCCGCCTTTTTTATGTACTGCCAGGTTCTCTCCCAGGTGTGTATCATTAGTCCCTGAAAGGTAGGAAGCCTGTAGGGCGGCAGTTCCATGACGAAGGGGGTAGTTTCGCCTCTCAGGACCGTGGATCTAAGCAGTTTTGCCGCCAGAAGGGCCCCTATCCAGGAAACTGCGGTTATGAGGAGCATCATTGAGGCCTGTCTCTCGGAGAAGAAAACCCCGACCAGCAGGGCAAACACCGGTAGCTTTGCGCCGCAGTTCATGAACGGTGCGGTCAGCAGGGTGGCGATCCGCTCTTTAGGGGACTTTATCGTCCTGGCGGCCATTACCCCTGGGACGGCACATCCTCCCGCTATGCCTCCTGATACTATCAGAGGCATCACCGAGCTACCGTGGAGGCCGAAGAACCTAAACACCCGGTCCAGCATAAAAGCGACTCTCGCCAGATATCCTGTATCCTCCAGGAAGGATATCCCTAGGAACATGAAGAAGATAAGCGGTACGAAGCCCATAACACCTCCAACTCCGTCTACTACCCCTGATTTAACCATCGACTTGAGGAGACCGTCGGCCATATTGGCGTCGGTCACGTCCCCTAGCCATCCGAAAAAGTTCTCGAACCACCCCACCGGGACCTCGCTGTAGGTAAAGGTGAAATAGTACAGCCCCGCCAGGACCGCCGCCATGGCGATAGGGCCTAGAAAACGGTTCGTGAGGAATTTATCCAGCTTGTCCGACAGGGTCGGTGCGTCTCTGTCCTTTCGATAAACCAGTACTCCCTGTCTCAGGATCGACTTGATGTAGCCGTATCTCTGATCGGCTATCATAGCCTCAGGGTAGGTGTCTAAGGTGGTCCTTAGGTGACGCTCTAGCTCAAGGGCTATAGACGAAAGCTCCTGATCGGTTTTAGGGGACTCTTTGGCGATCGAGTCTTTGATTACCTGATCTCCCTCCAGGTACTTTAAGGCGGACCATCTAGGGCGAGCCGCCTCGGCCAAAGAGGGATTCCTCTCTATTATGGAGGTCATTACGTCCAGAGCCTGGTCCAAGTCCGAGCCGTAGGATATCCTGAAAGGCGGCTGGGTCGATTGGGACAGACCGGATGCTACCTCCATAAGTTCGTCTATCCCCTGGCCCTTTCTGGCGACAACCGGAACAACCGGAACGCCGATCAACCTGGAAAGGGCTTTGTGGTCTATATCCATGCCTCTGGTCTCAGCTACGTCCATCATGTTTATGGCTATGCACATAGGAAGGCCCATCTCCAGAAGCTGGACGGTGAGGTACAGGTTTCTCTCCAGGTTGGAGCCGTCCACCACGTTCACCACCCCATCGGGGGATTGGGTGGTTAGGAACTCTCTGGCCACGACCTCCTCGGAGGAGTAGGCGGAGAGGGAGTATATTCCTGGGAGGTCCTCTATCTCCAGTGATAGGCCTTTCTTGACGTAGGTGCCTTTTTTCCTGTCCACCGTTATGCCTGGGTAGTTTCCCACGTGCTGTCTGGCCCCTGTCAGGGCGTTGAAGAGGGTCGTCTTCCCGGAGTTAGGGTTTCCCGCCAACGCTACGATAGCCATCAGTCCTGGACCTCCACTTCGATGTAGTCCGCCTCGCTGTTTCTTAGGGTCAACGTAAAATCCCCTACCCTTAGGGCCACCGGGTCGTAAAGAGGTGCCCTGCCGAGGATCTTGATATCCGTTCCTGGGGTCAGCCCCATATCCCTTATTCGCCGTCCGAGTTCCCCCTCGGCCTTCACCGACCGTATGATGCCGGATTGGTTTTTCTTCATCTTTCTCATGGATATCTTTCCCATCTTTCATCCTCCCCCTCTTTTCAAGAGGCTCACTTTGTTGGTGAATCATAACACAGTAAATTGGTGGGAACAAGCTTTTTTGACTTCCACAAGTTAGGGTTCCTTGACCGATCTGTTTCGCGTACAGTCTTTCTTTATTACCTTATCAAATGAAAAAGATGATCGACGGGGCAGTTCCCGTCGATCACCTTTTTTTACGCTATTTCCCATTTGAGCTGTTCCGTCCAGGCGGCGATCCTGTCGTCGGTCATGTCTGACTGGTTGGATTCGTCTATCGGGAGTCCCACGAAAAAGCCGTCCTTGAGGGCCGAGCCTGTTCCGCTGTATCCATCGCTGGGCCATTTGCCTATTACCGTGACCCCTTTACCCTCTATGGCATCGTGGATGATCCCTAGGGCCTCGACGAAAGTATCCCCGAATCCCTCCTGGTCCCCTGTGCCGAAGAAGGCGACTTTTTTTCCCGATAGCTCAACTTTCTCCAGTCTCGGTAAAAAGTCGTTCCAGTCGTCCTGAAGCTCTCCGAGCCCCCAGGTGGACGATCCCAAAAGAAGGACGTCGTGTCCCGATATGGCGTCGTCTCCTGCCGAAGATACGTCGAAAAGGTCAGCCCCTAAGATGCCCGTTATTTTCTCCGCTACCCCCTGGGTCGCTCCTGTGGTGCTTCCGTAAAAAACAGCTATGTTTGATATTCAAAAAACCTCCTCTATGGTGGTTCAGTTAGTTTGTGAGTGCTAATAAAGTCTATCACGACTTACATTAATTAACAACCTCTCAAAATGATAGTACCCCTTGACCAGGATCTATATCGGTGGTAAAGTTGCGTTAGTTCAGGCTAACAGTAAGCCTTTGCCTGAGAATTCATCCTCCAGAGAGGGGACTCGCCAGTTCCCTCTCTTCCAAAAAAGTTCGTATCGACAGGGGGCGTTGGTTGTGAATAACCTGAAATCTATGTCTAAGTGTCCTTCCGGTACCAGAGGACAGGTCCTTCTGGTTGAGGGGGGCTGTTCGATGAAACACAGGTTGGCCGACATGGGGGTTTTCCCTGGGGCCTTTATCGAGATACTTCAAAACGAAGGTGGCCCTGTTGTCCTTAAAATAGGGGAAGGTCGCCTGGCTTTAGGAAGACAGATGGCCGACAGGGTGTTGATCGCCTGAGGCTTTTAGGAAACTGGCGTTGGCCGCCGGTTTTTTTTGTTGTTCAATAGGTGTTTCCTGCATAATAGAAAGGGACAGAAATGCAAGTAGGAAATCCCCACTCTTGCAATTAAGAAATCCCCAGAAATGCAAAGGGCCATTGCAAGCATAACCATAACCCGATACCTTTTAGTTCTGGACAGGACTAAGCGGGAGGGACAGGAGGATGCTCACAATGACCGAAGTCGGTCATATCAGAGATGCCTACTTTAATAAAGGGGAGAATATTAGCGAGATAGCAAAGAAATTTTCCAAGGACCGTAAGACTGTGCGGAAATACATCCAGCAGGACAACTTTAACAGGTCAAGCGGAATTCCCCATCTTCTAAGCCAAAGGCGAAAGGCGGGGATGGATAGCTTGTCGCCAATAGGCGATAAATCTTGTTTTTA
>NZ_FXBB01000027.1 GCF_900177735.1 Dethiosulfovibrio salsuginis
TCCTCCTCAAAAAAAAATAAACAGCTTGACTATTGTATCAAAAAAGTCCTGGCCGGTCATTGAAGAAAGGCTGATTTATGAGTACCTGTAAAAACGCTTATCCTCAAGCGTAAATTTTTAGAGACTACCTTATGGAAACCTCTAAAAACTCACCTTTGAGTCCCCTCGGAGAGATCGTTCCGCCTACGCCCTGTTTCGCCCAATCGTATACTCGACCTGCCTGTTTCGTACGAACCGCCTCGGAGGGCACGTCCTGTGCCCCCTCGGCTTGGGGCGACGTCCTGTCGCCCCATTCGACTACACGACGGCAGGTCGAGTATACGGGCTCAAATGGGCTACGTCGGAACGATCTCTCCGAGGAACAGAGTTTTTAGAGACTACCTTATGTTGCCTATGTTTTCCCCGATATAATCCTTGATCCACAGGGCCACCGAAGGGTCCGACAGGGCCTCAGGCTCCCCCAGGACCTCCCAGATCGCCTCTATGTCCATAGTGAAAGACCGGTCGTCAACCACGTGACGGTATATCCACCTGATCCTAGGGGCCTCCACCAGCAGGGTCATTATCGACGACGGTATATCCCCTAGAGGGGGCCTGTCAATAGAGTCGTATCGAAAGGTAGCCAGCACCGAGGTGCCTTTGCCTAAGGTGGACTCCAGTTTGAACTCACCTTCGCAGAGCTCCGCCGACTGACGGAGGAAAGGTATGCCAAGGCCGACCTTTCTGGTGGTCCTGGTGGTATAGAAAGGGTCCACCACCTTACGGCAGGTCTCTTCGTCCATGCCCCTACCGTCGTCGACCACCGAGAACCGAAGCCATCCCTCCCTTTTAAGCTCCTCCACCGATATGGTGACAGAAGAGGCCCCTCCCCTCATGCTGTTCTCCCCTATGTCCAATATGTGATGGGAAAGGTCCTCAAGCATCGCTTCGCCTCCATTTTGCCTCTACGCTCCTTCCTTCCTGCCGAAGGAGTGCCTTTTTTACCTCGTCGAAAGAGACGTCCCCGAGGATCATCGTGGAACATCGATCGCCGTCTATCTCCGAAAGCCGGTGGGAGTCGGAGGACTTCAGGAACGTCCTGGATGGATAGCTATCCATTATCGCCTTGGCCTGTTCCTCCGTCGCCCTAGCGGATATCTCCACAGCGTTCACCGGCAGATCGTCGGGGATGAACCCCAGCACCGCCAGGTAGGAAAAAGCGGGCCTGTCCACGTGAGCCAGTATGGTCAATCCACCTAGCTGGTGGACCTTATGGAGCACCTGGTCCACCGTCCTGTCGGTTCCCTGGACCAGTAGCCTAGGGACCATGTCCAGGACACCGTTATTCTCGTCTATAACCACCTGATAGCCAAATAGGTCCTCCCTATTGGGGACGTCCGGGAGGGTCTCCCAGACCCAGTCCTGACAGGCCAGAGCCCTTTCGTAGTCGGGAAACAGCGTCACCACGTGGACGTCCTCCACGGTCTGCACCTCCATACCAGGTATGACCGTAAGACCGGAATCTCTGGCGGCGCCCTTCAGGGCGGGATAGTTCAGACAGCTGTTGTGGTCGGTCACAGCCAGGATCTCTATGCCCTCCTTAAGGGCCTTGGCCACCACCTCCAATGCCCCCATCTCCAGCTCTCCGCAGGGAGACAGGACGGTGTGAAGGTGGAGGTCTACCTTCACAGGCCGGAGGTTCACGAGCCCTCGGTTAGCCCTAGGCCGTAGATCTTCCCCGACAGAACGTAGGCCGACAGAGGAGAGTAGGCCAAGGTGACCCCCTCCTGGGAACACCTATCCACCAGATCGTCGTCCACCGGCCTGCCGGAGGCTACGACGATAAGGGGCATATCCCTGAGCACCGCCACCGCCGCCACGTTTACGTGGGACTGGATCGTTATCCACGCCCAACCAGGCTGGCCTTTGGCCATTATAAAGCTGAGCAGATCTCCTACGACCACCCCGGAGATCTCCTCCTCCAGGTCACCGGACGCCTTGACCTCAAGGGCCAGAGCCTCCACCAGTTCGGATATTTTCACAGAGAAATCCCCCTTCTATTCTATTTCAGGACGTGAGGCGAGCGGGACGACAGCTCCGCCATCTCCTGAGCCAGCTCGTAGATCCTCTCTCGGAGCTTGAAGATACAGTCGGAAGGATCGCCGTTGCCTCGGACCACGTCCTCCGCCAGAGCCCTACAGGAAGGCCGACCGCAGGAACCGCAGTCGAGGTGGGGCAGATCGGCGTAGATCTGGTTCATCTCCCTCAGTCGGATCATAGCCTGCTTGAGGTCTTTGTCCAGAGGAATCCTCTGCCTGGCCTTTATAGGTATCGGCAGCTTGAATATCCCTTGATCATACCGTCTTATAACCTCCGACTCGGTCTCCGGGTCCATCTCCCAACTGACCTCCGAGTGGTCCAGCCTGAGATGGGTCAGAAACCGAGATTCCAGGTTGCCAACCCCTCCGATACAGCCCAGGTCACAGGCCCGACACTCTATGTAGTCCACTCCCTCCAGCCTGCCGAGCTCCAGCTCTCTGAGCAAATCGACGGTGTTTCTCAGCCCCGCCACGGAGATGGTCTTTATGGGCCTCTCGCAGAAGGACGCCACGTGTTTGGCCTCCCCTCCTCTCAGGGACCACTGGAGATACCTGAGTTCCTTGCTACAGGGGGGGACAGGGCTATCTACGTCGACCCCTCCTGCCAGAAGGTCTCTGACCACCTTCTGGACCGACACCGCATAACGGATCGAGCTCTCCCCTCTCCCCTCAGGACAGCGAACCAAGGCGATCTTAGCGGGACAGGGAGCTATCAAAGTAACGTCGTCGGTCCTTCCGGTATCCTCCCTCCAGAGGGATACCGCCGTCTCCAGAGGTGACTCTATAGGGACGAATCGCCCCACCAGCTCGGGGTAGTTTATCTGTATGAGCCGGATCACAGCGGGACAGTAGGTGGATATAAGGGGGAGGCTCTCTGGCCCTCTTCTGTCCACCTCCTTCGCTATGGCGTAGGCGGTAACGTCGAAGGCCAGGCCCGTCCAAGGGGTTATATCCTCAAGACCGGCCTCCTCAAGCCTCTTTCTCAGCTCCTCGGGACAGCTGTATCCTCTGGTCTGGGCGTAGAAAGCCGGGTCAGCCACGACAACCGTCCTCTCCTGGCTGGCGAGTAGCCTCCAGTTATCCTCGTTGAGGACTATGGCCCGATCCTCGCACTTTCTGAGACACTCGCCGCAGTCGACGCACAGATCCTCTATGACCTTTACCTTTTTGTCGAAAACCCTCATGGCCTCTGTAGGACAGGCCCTTATACACCGGGAACAACCTCGACAGCTGGAAAGCTGCACCTTTATTCCGGTGGTCACGTCTTTACCCCCTCTCAAATCGCAAGGTGGCCCTTAAAGTGGTCCCTCTCCCCAGCTCGGTGTCTATGGTCAGATCATCGGCGTTTCTCTTTATGTTGGGAAGGCCCATGCCTGCGCCAAAACCGAGCTCCCTTATTCTGTCGGAGGCGGTTGAATACCCCTCCTGCATCGCTAAATCCACATCAGGTATCCCGGGCCCCTGATCGGCGGCCTCTATTATGAGGTAATCGGGGTAGATATAGGCACGAATAACCCCTCCTCCTGCGTGGATCATTACGTTCATCTCCGCCTCGTAGACCACCACCGATGCCCTCCTGGTGACGTTTGAGGGCAACCCTAGCATCTTGAGGCTGCTCTTCAGCTTCGTCGAGGCCTCCCCGACCTCCAGAAAACTGTCCCCTTTGACTATATATTCCTCGGTGTAGGCGTCGCTTAAGGAGCCTGACGCTTCTCTATCGAACATGGCAACAGTCCTTCCCTAAAGAGGATCCCACAGGCCTCGAACATACTCTTATGGCAGACCATAACGGGCATATCGAGGCTGATAGCCAGATCGACGGCCTCCTTCTGGGGATACTTGCCTCTCACGAACACCACCGCCGGTAAATCCATCATCTGGGCGGTTCTGACTATCTGGATATTGGTCAGGCCAGTCAGCAACAGAGACCCAGGCTGAGCGAAGGCTAGGACGTCGCTCATCAGGTCCGCGCCGTAAACATGGTCTATCTCTATAGACTCAAGCATCTCCTGGCCGTGAACCACCTCGGCGTCTATAAAACCGGCAAGCTGATCGAGCCTCATATCCCTACCACCGCTCCAGATGGAGTCTCTCCGCCGGTTCCCCTGAATGGGGCCTCTTCTCCTCGTCGGGGTAACCTATGGACGCAATTCCCATTATAGGCACGTGGTCGGGTACGTGGATCATCGACCTTATCTCCGCCCCCTCGTCGGGGAGATGACATACCCCCAACCACACCGCCCCCAGATCCATGGCCTGGGCGGCTATAAGCAGGTTCTCCATGGCAGCCCCACAGTCCTGCTCCCAGTAGGATCGGGAAAGAGGGTTTTTATCCTTATCGGCACAGATCACCACCGCCACAGGGGCCTGAGCCAGCATGGCACCGTAGGGATGGACCTTGGCGATACCGTCCAACACCACCCTATCCCTTATCACTATGAAATGAACAGGACGACCGTTACCTGCGCTGGGAGCGGCAGCGGCACACCGGACTAGGGCGTCTATTTTCTCCTTCTCCACCGGACGGTCTTTATACCGGCGGATGCTTCTGCGGGCCAAAATAACGTCGATTAACTTGTTTTCCATGATTAAGCCTCCTTCTAGGGAATACCCCCGGCAAGCCAGGGAGATAAAGCTCTAAGATCGTCGAGGGTAAGAGACAGAGGTTTTCCCCGCTCTCTAGATCTATTTCTAAGCAAATAGGAGGGGTGGAATATAGGCCTTACGGTCAACTCCCTCTCTGCGAAACGGCACCGATGAAACTCGCCTCTCAGGGAGGTTATCCCCACCTTGGTGTCGAGCAAAAGCCTGGACGGAACGTTCCCTACGGTAACGACGACTTCAGGCTTTAAAAGATCGATCAACCTCTCGAGCCAGGGCAAACAGGCGGCGACCTCCGCTGGCTTAGGGTCTCTATTGCCAGGAGGCCTACAGCGAACCACGTTGGAGATAAAAACCGACTCCCTTGGGACTCCGGCCTCCTCCATGAGCTGGGACAGAAAACGGCCCGACCTCCCTACGAAGGGACGGCCGGACAGGTCCTCCTCAGCACCGGGCCCCTCTCCGACGAACAGTACGGAGCTGTCCCTAGGGCCTTCGCCGAAGACCGGCATGGTCCTCTCCAGGTGTAGAGGACACCTGCGACATCTAGCTACCGCCGAATGAAGCTCCTCCCAGGTCATACTAAGCCCCAAGGGACAGGACGGTTATACCCGACAGAATAGCCAGGACACCGAGGAGCTTGGCGACCCCTAGGGACTCGCCGAACAACAGGACCGACACAGACAGGACCACCAGGTAGACTATACCCGACATAAGAGGATAGGCCACCGACAGATCCACCCGAGAAAGGGCAGCACTCATAAAGACGAAGGAGATCCCAAACAACATGACTCCCCCGATGGCCCAGGGATTTGTCACAATCTGCCAGACCGCCCCTAGAACACCGTGGTCCATAAGATCCCCCCTATGGCCGAATCCCGCCTTCATCATCGAGCTAGCGGCGGCGTTTGTGAGGGCCGATCCCACTATCATTCCAAGGCCAAGCGAATCCAAAAGCATCACCCTTTCCGATTGAAATTGCCAAGGGGACGAAGACCGTATATCATCTTCCCAGATCCATTATACCAAGGGGGATCTATATTTTTAGAATTATTTTTGGAGGAATGTCTTTCGTGTTCAAATCCCACAGAGTCAACCTATTGCTGCTGTTAATTCTCTCATCTTTTCTGTTCTTCTGGATGTTAGGAGGCCACGGCCTGCTGGAGCCCGACGAGGGCCGCTACAGCGAGATCCCCAGAGAGATGATGGAGACCGGCGACTACGTAACCCCAAGGCTAAACGGGGTCCTCTATTTCGAGAAGCCGGTGCTACACTACTGGCTGACCGCCTCGGCCTTCGCCGTCATGGGCAAAACCGAGCTGGCATCCCGTTTCTGGCCCGCTGCCCTGGCGGTGGTGGGGGTCCTATTCACCTACTGGCTGGGAGCCTACCTCTACGGCAAGAGATCCGGCCTTGCGGCAGGGGTTATACTGGCGTCGTCTCTGCTCTACTTCGCCATAGCCCAGATAAACCTCACAGACATGCCGGTGAGCTCCTTTATCACCGTGGCCATGGTGGCCTTCCTCATGGCCCGGCTCCAAAACAGACGGTGGCTGCTCCTGTTCTACTCCGCTATGGCATTGGCGGTGCTCACCAAAGGGCTTATCGGCCTGGTCCTCCCAGGAGCGGTCATACTCTGCTATATGATCGTCACCAGAAGATGGTCCATAGTCAAAGATACCCTCTACCTGCCGGGGATAATCCTTTTCTTCGCCATCACCGTTCCCTGGTTCTGGGCGGTCTGTCGGGCCAACCCCGATTTCTTTCACTTTTTTTTCATCCACGAACACTTCGTCCGTTACGCTACCAAGGTCCATAACCGATACGAGCCGGTCTGGTTCTTCGTCCCTATCCTGCTGGTGGGGACGATCCCCTGGACGGGCTTTATCCCTCAGGCTCTCATGGAAGCGATAAAGGGAAGAAAAGGGCAGGACGAATCGGACTGGGCGGGGATATATCTGGCCCTGTGGTTTGCCGTGATTTTCGCCTTCTTCTCCCTGTCCAGCTCTAAGCTCATACCCTACATAGTGCCGGTCCTGCCCCCTCTGGCCATACTGGTAGGTCGGAGGGCGGTTAGGATATGGGACGAAGGGGACCTGAAAAACACCCTTGTAGGGCTGTCGCTCTCCTCGGTCCTTACCGTACTGTTCGGAGTGGCCTTCGTGGTCTACCCCTACGTCCAGGACAGGCTCCCATCGGAGCTTCTGGTCCCTCAGCTGGTCCATAAAGGGATAATCCTACTGGTGGGAACCGGCCTGGCCTGGTGGGGATACCTTAAGGGCTCGCCTAAAAAAGTCCTGATCTGCCTGACCATAACCGGTATAATCTTCATCCTGTCCTTCAAGACGGGATTTTCCCTGTACGACAGGATAAACTCCGCCAGGCAACTCAGCGATATAATAAAGCCCCATCTGAGGGAGGACGACGTGGTTGCCCAGTACGGCGATTACAACCAGGGACTGCCTTTCTACCTGGAGAGACGTAACGTTCTGGTGAACTACCTGGGAGAGCTGGAGTTCGGGGCGAAGAGGGAGACCGACCCCTCGTGGTTCATAGGGGATCGGGAGTTTCTGGAGCTGTGGAACGGCCATAGACAGGTCTTCCTGGTGGTCCCAGCCAGGGTATGGTCCCACTTGGAGGATAAACTAGGAAAAACCTATATAATGGGCAAAAACTGGAGAGAGAACGACCTGGTCATCACCAATCGCCCTATAGAGGAGGATTAAGAATGAGAGATAGCTTTTTACCTTTCGCCCGCCCGGAGGTGGACGAAGAATCAATAGAGGACCTCTGTCAGTCCATAAGGTCCGGCTGGCTCACCACCGGGCCTAAAACCCAGGCCTTCGAGGAGGACTTTTCAAAAACAGTGGGAGCGACCTACTCTATATCGGTGAGTTCTGCCACCGCCGGACTTCACCTGGCCTTTCTGGGGTTGGGGATAGAGCCAGGGGACGAGGTCATAACTACCCCTATGACCTTCGTGGCCACGGTCAACGCCGCCATATGGGCTGGAGCGACCCCGGTGCTGGTGGACATAGACCCTAAGACCTTAAATATAGACGTGGAGCAGCTTGAGGGGGCTATCACCGACAGGACCAAGGCCATTGTGCCGGTCCACTTCGCCGGACTGCCCTGCGACATGGACCGAATAGAGGCTATGGCGGAAAAGCACGGCCTAGCCATAGTGGAGGACGCAGCCCACGCCCTGGGGGCCAGCTACAGAGGCAGGCCCATAGGTGCGGACAGAGGGCCGAGGCGGTGCTCGGTCTTCAGCTTCCACCCGACGAAAAACATAACCACCGGCGAGGGAGGCATGGTCTGCACCTCCGACGAAGACCTAGCGGAGAGGATCTCCGTCCTCCGGCAGCACGGCATGAGCAAAGGGGCCTGGAATAGGTACGCCGCCAAAGGCAACCCCCACTACGACGTGCTTTTCCCGGGCTTCAAGGCCAACATGATGGACATTCAGGCAGCCATAGGCAGAGGACAGCTTAAAAAACTGGACTCCTTCAACTCCAGGAGAAAGACCATAGTGGACCGATATCGCGAGGCATTTAAAGACCAGCCTGGACTTACCCTGCCAGGAACTCCGGCCTACGACCACGTCCACAGCTGGCATATCTTCACCCCTCTCGTGGACGTGGATAAACTCGACATAGACCGAGACGGCTTTATGGGAGCCATGAGGGAGCTCAACTTAGGCACCGCCCTCCACTATCAGGCACTTCACCTGTTCTCCTACTACCAGGAGACCTACCGATGGAGGAAGGGCGACTTCCCTAACGCCGAAATGGTATCGGACAGGATAGTGTCCCTGCCCCTCTTCCCCGCCATGACCGACTTTGACGTGGAGGACGTTATAAACGGGGTTCGTTCGGTTATGGAGAGCCATCTATGAGACCGGAGGTTTCCCTTGTAATACCGGTCTACAACGAGGAGGAGTCTCTGCCCGAGCTTTTCAGCCGAACGGTGAAGGTCCTTAAGGGACTGAACCGTCCCTACGAGCTCATACTGGTGGACGACGGCAGCAGGGATCGGTCTTTGGCCCTGTGCCTGGAGCTTCGGGAGAGGGAGGGCTCAATCAGGGTGGCCTCCATGAACGGCAACTTCGGCCAGCACATGGCCATAATGGCGGGGTTCTCTCTGGCCCGGGGAGAGATGGTCATAACCATGGACGCCGACCTTCAGAACCCTCCCGAGGAGATCCCAAAGCTGATAAGGGCCATGGAGAGAGGCCACGACGTGGTGGGAACCATCCGCACCTTCAGGCAAGATCCCCTGTTTCGTAAGGTAGCGTCGAAAATAGTCAACAAGGTCACCAACAGGATCACCGGCCTCAGACTCAACGACTACGGCTGTATGCTCAGGGGCTACAGGAGGCGGATCGTGGACCTGATAATCCAGTGCCAGGAGACGACGACCTTCATCCCGGCCCTAGCCCAGAAGTTCGCCCTAAGCCCCGTCGAGGTATCGGTTAAACACTCGGAGCGTAAAAAAGGCGAGTCGAAGTACGGACTTTTCAAGCTGATCAGGCTGAACTTCGACCTGATGACCGGCTTTTCCATGGTTCCTCTACAGGCGGTTACAATGACCGGCATCGCCGTAGCGGTCATGAGCCTGGGCTTTACCATAATGCTGATACTCAGGAGACTGTTTTTGGGACCCGAGGCGGAAGGGGTTTTCACCCTCTTCGCCATAAACTTCTTCCTCATGGGGATAACCATGATGTCCGTAGGGATAGGAGGGGAGTACGTCGGCAGGGTCTACCAGGAGGTAAGAAAGCGGCCTAGGTACGTAATACGGCACGTATATCAGGAGGAACAGGAGGATGACTAGGCCCTCGACGGTGGTCTTCGCCTACAGCGAGGTGGGATATCGCTGCCTTGAGACCCTTCTGGACCGAGGGGTCAACGTCACGGCGGTCATAACCTACACCGACAGCCCCTCGGAGGAGATATGGTTTAGGTCGGTGGCGGACCTGGCTCGCTCCAGAGGGATCGAACCATGGCTCAATCTGGACCTGTCGGACAAAGAGACCTTCAAGGCCATAAAGGCCCTGAAGCCTAAGGTGATGTTCTCTTTCTACTACAGGGACCTCATACCGGATAAGGTGCTCAAGCTGGCAAAACTGGGGGCCTTCAATATGCACGGATCCCTCCTTCCCAGGTACAGAGGAAGGGCCTGTATAAACTGGGCGGTGCTCAACGGAGAGACCGAGACAGGGGCCACCCTCCACCGGATGACCGAGAAGGCCGACAGGGGAAACATAGTCGATCAGGAGGTCGTGTCCATAGGCCAGAGCGACACCGCCAAAGACGTCTTTCTCAAGGTCGCCGACGCCGCCACTGAGATACTGAACAGGAGCCTGGACTCCATAGAGTCGGGGGAGGCAAAGGGAGTTCCTCAGGACGACAGCCTTGCGACGACCTTCGGGGGCAGAAAGCCCGAGGACGGCCTGATCCGTTGGGATCAGAGCAGCAAGCGGATATACGACCTCATAAGGGCGGTGACACGCCCCTACCCCGGTGCTTTCAGCTTTTTTGGGGATAAAAAGGTGTATTTCTGGTGGGGAACCCCTTTGGAGGGAGCGTCCCTGGGACAGCCTGGATCGGTTATATCCCTGGATCCTCTTGTGGTCTCAACCGGCAAAGGCAACCTCAAGGTTGATAAGGTCCAGGTTCACGGGGAAGAGGAGATAGACGGCATCTCCTTCGCCAAGTCGTATCTGAGGCTGGGAGCGACCTTTACAACCGAGCCTAAGCCCGCCTGTCCAGCGAGCAAGGGCATCTAAAACTCACTTTTCAGCCCCCTCGGAGAGACCGTTCCGCCTGCGCCCTGTCTCGCCCAGGCGTATACTCGACCTGCCTGTTTCGTACGAACCGCCTCGGAGGGCACGTCCTGTGCCCCCTCGGCTTGGGGCGACGTCCTGTCGCCCCATTCGCACTCAAAGGCGGCATGTCGAGTATACGGGCTCAAATGGGCTCCGTCGGAACGATCTCTCCGAGAATTAGCGTTTGTTAGAGACCGTCTATAGTAGAAATGGAGGATTGTAAATGAACATACTGATACTTGGAGCTAACGGATTTATCGGCTCCCACCTGATAGAGAGAATACTGGAAAAGACCGACTGGACCGTCACCGCCTTCGACCTTAGGGGAGACAACCTCCAGGGACTGGGGGATCGGGTCTCGGTGAAGTTGGGAGACCTGTACGACCAGGACGACTGGATTGAGGAACAGATAAGCCGGTGCGACGTGGTTCTCCCCTTGGCAGGGATAGCAAAACCGGCCTATTACATAACCAATCCCCTCATGACATTCGAGCTGGACTTCGAGCAGAACCTGAAGATCGTCAGGATGTGCGCAAAACACTCCAAACGGATCATTTTTCCCTCCACCTCGGAGGTATACGGCATGAGCTCCGGCGACACTCTCCTGGAGGACGAGAGCCTGCTCATACAGGGCCCCATCAAGAACACCCGATGGATATACAGCTGCAGCAAGCAGATGATGGACCGGGTCATAACCGCCTACGGCCAGGAGAGGGGCCTTCCCTACACCCTCTTCAGACCCTTCAACTGGATAGGGCCAAAACTGGACACCTTCAACGACGCCAGGGACAGAAAGGCCCGATCCATAACCCAGATGATATACGACGTATCGGTGGGTCGTCCTATAACCTTAGTGGACGGAGGAATCCAGAGACGGAGCTTTACCTACGTCACCGACGGAGTGGACTGCCTGATCTCCATCATAGAGGACCGTAAGAGCGCGGCAAACGGCGAGATATTCAACATAGGCAACCCGGACAGCAACCACTCCATAAAGGCCCTGGCCCTGGAGATAGTGGAGGCGATGAAGGAGTTTCCTGCGTTCTCAAAATCCGCCAACGAGGCCACACTGATAGAGCAGCCCTCCCAGACCTACTACGGCAAGGGCTACGAGGACGTGCAGGACAGAAAGCCCTCTATAGCCAAGGCCATGGAGCTCCTTGACTGGCGTCCCCAGATAGGCTTCAAAGAAGCGGTCAGGAAGACCGTCCAGTACTATGCAAGTCGCCCTTAAGGTAGACGTAGACACCTTAAGAGGCTACGTAGAGGGGGTCCCAAGGCTTTTGGACCTCTTCGACAGGATGGGGATAAAGGCTTCCTTCTTCTTCTCCTTCGGCCCGGATAACTCGGGCAAGGCCGTGAGGAGGATCTTCAGAAAGGGCTTTCTGTCCAAGATGCTCCGAACCGACGCTCCGGGAACCTACGGCCTTAAGACCATGATGTACGGGACCCTCCTTCCCGCTCCTATGATAGTGCCCTCCAGGCCCTCGGTGTTCAGGGAGACCCTGTCCCAGGGGCACGAGGTCGGCCTTCACGCCTGGGATCACGTGGACTGGCAGGACAGGCTGGACTCAATGGCCGAAGGGGAGATGGAGGGACAGTTCGACAGGGGCAGGGAAATGTACCGAAAGCTGACGGGGATCTATCCCCGTTCATGCGCCGCCCCGGCCTGGAAGACCACCGACGCCAGCCTGGCCATGGAGGACCGGAAAGGCCTGCTCTACGCCAGCGATACCAGGGGGTGGGGGCCATTCATACCGGTCGTCAAGGGCAAGCCCATGAGGACGATACAGATACCGACCACCCTCCCCACCATGGACGAGATACTGGGCAGAGACGGGGTGGACAGGTATAACGCCTCCGACCGTTACTGCCACATGATGACCGACGGGCTGAACGTCCACACGGTCCACGCCGAGATGGAGGGAATGTCCATGTTAGGCTCTATGGAAGAGCTCATAGCCAAAGTCCAGCTTAGAGGTGGAACCTTCGTTACCTTAAGAGAGATAGGAGAAAAACTAAAACCGGAGACCTTGCCCCACTGTCCGGTTATACAGGGCTACCTGCCCGGCAGGGCGGGGAAAGTGGCCATTCAGGGACCGAGGAGGAAGGATAGATGAAAGTCTGTATGGTAGGAACGGGCTACGTAGGCCTGGTCACAGGGGCCTGTCTAGCGGAGAGCGGAAACTACGTCCGGTGCGTCGACATAGATGTGGAAAAGTGCTCCGCCCTAAACAACGGGGAGATACCTATATACGAGCCAGGGCTGGACGTAATGGTCTCCAGAAACGCAAAGCAGGGGAGGCTTAAATTCACCACCGACATATCCTACGGCGTCGAAGGAGCGGACTTCGTCTTTATAGCCGTAGGGACACCTCCAGGCCCCGACGGAAGTGCGGACCTGTCCTTCGTAATGGAGGTGGCAAGACAGATCGGCAGGACCATTACGACACCTACTTTGGTGGTCACAAAGTCCACTGTACCGGTGGGAACCACCTTACAGGTACAGTCCATCATAAGATCCGAGCTGGAAGATAGGGGACTGGATCTGGACTTCGATATAGCCTTCTGCCCGGAGTTTCTTCGAGAGGGCTCGGCAATAGGGGACTTTATGCACCCAGACCGGGTGGTCATAGGTGTGGAGACCGACAGAGCCAGAGAATCGTTGGTTAGGCTATTTTCGCCTCTCACAGGGGACGAGAACTCCATATACTCTATGAACATCCCCTCGGCGGAACTGACAAAGTACGCCGCCAACGCCATGCTGGCGACCAGGATAAGCTTCATGAACGAGCTGGCCCGTTTCTGCGAGGTCTCGGAGGCCGACGTAGAGGACGTAAAAAGAGGGATAGGGTCCGATAGCCGCATAGGCCCTCGGTTCCTCAATCCCGGCATAGGCTACGGTGGGTCCTGCTTCCCTAAAGACGTAAAGGCCCTGATGGACTCGTCGGCAAAAAAAGGCGTGAAAATGTCCATCCTGGAGGCGGTAGAACAGGTCAACCTTTCACAGAAGACCCTTCCTGTGAGGTGGCTAAAGGAAATAGAGGGAGAAGACCTCTCCCATCTGACGGTGGCCATCTGGGGCCTTAGCTTTAAGCCCGACACCGACGACATGAGAGAGGCTCCGTCGGTGGAGATAGCCAGAGAGCTCACAGAGTCAGGAGCCTCGGTGAGGGCCTTCGATCCGGTAGCCATGGACAAAGCCAGAGAGATCCTGGGAGACTCTGTGACCTACGGAGACGACGGTTACGGCATACTGGAAGGAGCGGACTGCCTTATTTTAGCCACCGAGTGGGCCCTTTTCAGGGAACCCGACTTCCAGGCGATGAAGGACCTGATGGCGAAGCCTATCGTACTGGACGGCAGAAACGTCTACGACCCAGAGGAAATGGAGGAAAAAGGCTTTATCTACAGATCGGTAGGACGGCCAAGGAGGTGAGTGTATGAGGATAGGCATCGACCTGGGAGGACACAAAATCGCTGGAGGAAAGGTAGAGGATGGATCGATACTTCAAAGGATAAAGATCCCTACCCCCGACTCCCGCTACCCTAAAGACACCACCGACGCACTGGAGAGAGCGGTCAGAGAGCTGGGAACCGATGAAGTTCGCTCTGTAGGGATAGGCCTTCCCGGCATGCTATCGGTGGACAGGAGATCGGTCATAGGTCTGACCAACCTCCCTCTTTGGGAGAACTACCCTCTGGCGGAAATCCTGGAGGACCGGCTCTCCCTGCCGGTGTATCTGGAAAACGACGCCAACTGCGCCGCTCTAGGGGAGATGAGGTTCGGCCAGGGAACTGGGCTGTCCGACTTCGTCATGTTAACCTTAGGCACCGGTATAGGAGGGGCCATAGTCTCCGGCGGGAAGCTTCTCATGGGACACAGGGGGCTGGCAGGAGAGCTGGGACACCTGGCTCTCCTGCACAGAAAGCCCTGCAAGTGCGGAGGCATAGGACACGGAGAGACCCTCTTCTCCGCCGACCGTTTCGACGGGAGGTGCGCCGAGACAAAGGTCGCCTCCGTCCCGGAGCTCTGGGACCTGAGAAAGGACGTTAGACAGGCTCAATTCTGGGAGGAAGCGCTGGAGGGGCTATCCTGCGTCATAGTCTCCTCCATCCACTGCCTGGACCCTCAGGCGATCATACTTTCAGGAGGACTCTCAAACCTACCGGGATTGGTGGACGAGCTCGCTCCCTTTATAGACCTCAGGCTAGCCAAGTCCTTCCACCCAGCCCCACCGGTTCTGATCTCCACGTTAGGGGGAGACGGACCGGTTATAGGAGCTGCCTACCTGGGATCGCATTCCCTGAGATAATGGGACAGGACGAAACCAGGGGCCTTAGGAGACGCTAAGAGAGCGTAGCATCCCAGTGCGTGGATAAACTCAACCGGGTAGTCCATCTGGTTCCACACAGAAAAGCCCGATGATGCCAGAGAACCTATACCGACCCCTGCGTAACTGCCGGGGTTTTTCGTGTCTCCCTCAGCCTGACTGCAGGCTATGACGTGAGGCCTGGGCCTTCCGTCGAAGGCCTTAACCACCGAGTCGAGAGCCTTTGAAGGGGCGTTGCCCGCTCCGTAGCCCAGTATAGCCAATATCTTCTCCTGTCCTCTCAGACGTGGCACAAAACCGGGGGTACACACCATCCAGGAAACCTCTCCCGCCACCTCTCTCGCCTTATCGGGGTCGTAGGACAGGACCTTCTCCGAAAGAGGGGACAGAGAGGGGGCCATAGGCTTTCTCTCCACCTCCTGTCGACCTTTTCTGCCCCATTCGGGGTTGAAATACAGAGGCTGACCGTTGGCCGCCACGTAGGCATCGGGATGGAGAGCCTGGGCCTTGTGGGCCCTGTTTCCCGGAATGAGCTTCCAGTTGCAGTATATCCATACTCCCGAGATGTCCGAACAGGCGACCTGGGACGCCCCTCTCAGGTTGACAGTCACGTCCTCAGGCATATAGTCCAAAGTCAACTGGCTACCGGTGAGAATCACCGGTACGTCCAGCCTGGGGAAACAGAGGCTCAGCCATGCGGAGGTGTAGGCCATAGTGTCGGTGCCGTGGAGGATAAGTATGCCAGTGGCCCCACGTTCAAGCTCCTGGGAAATCACCGAGGCCATCTCCACCCAGTGGCCTGGATCCAGGTCCGAGCTGTCCAACCCCGGAACCCCCCAGGGCTCTCTGAATACCACGTCGACGTTTCTTCCCTTGAAAGCCCTCTCGATATGCTCCCTCAGGGCATCGGTGGCCTTGGCGTCCGGGAGCTTTCCTCCGTCCTCACCGAAGCCGCTGGCTATAGTACCTCCGGTGAATATAACGGCCAGTTTCCTCATAAGTTAATCCACTTCCTTTCTAAAAAGGGAAGGCCCAAGCGGACCTTCCCCTGTTATAGCTACTCCACCAACTCGTAGGATTTGGATCCCGCCCCGCAGACCGGGCATTTTTCCGGTGCGGCGTTCTCCTCTATGTGTCCGCACACGGTGCAGAGATAGTAGTCCACCGAGGTCTTGTCGGCTAGATGCTCCAGAGCCTTTTTGTAGAGGGCCGCATGGACCTTCTCCACCTCGTTGGCCATGTTGAAGCCGGTGAGGGCCCTCTTCTCGCCCTCCGCCTCGGCGTCGGCGATGAAGGCGGGATACATCTCGGTGTATTCGTAGATCTCCCCCTCTAGGGCGTCTTTGAGGTTAGCCTCTGTGTCCTTGATCTTTCCCATGTTGCGGTAGTGCATCTTAGCGTGAAGGGTTTCCGCAGCGGCGGCGGCCCTGAACAGCTTGGCCACCGACGTATAGCCCTCTTTGTCCGCTACCTCGGAGTAGAAAAGGTACTTCCTGTTTGCCTGTGACTCCCCTGCAAAGGCCTCGGCCAGACCGGCCATGGTTTTTTCGCTCACTTAGATCTCCCCCTTGAACGTGATATATACCTCTCGGGGCTATTATAGCACGACGAAAATAGGCTATACTCCAGCTAGAGAAAGTATCCAAAAGATGAGCCCAAAGGAGACATAAAAAAATGAGATCAGCGCTTCCGGGAATGGAGTACGTTCCCATGACGATAACCATAGCCCTCTGGTCGGGTACCTACATAGCGGGCAAGTTCGCCGTGGCCGACTTAACCCCCTCCAGCCTCCTGCTCCTGCGCTATATGGCAGCGTCGGCCATAATGATACCGGCGATGATGCTCTTTGAGCCCGGAAGGTGGAAGGTGGGGATGAAAGACTCGTTGCCTCTGTTCGCCATAGGCCTGACTGGGATGTTCGGAAACAACATATTTTTCTTTCTGGCTCTCAAATACACCTCGGTGATGAACGCCTCCATCATCTTCGCCATAACCCCTTTTCTGACTGCCTTGCTGGCGGCTATCTTCGCCGGAGAACCACTTGAGATAAAGAGGCTCGGGGCTATAGCCCTGGCCCTGTCGGGAGTGGTGCTCCTTCTCACAGGAGGGGATATAACGGTCCTTCGGACGATGGAGTTCAACAGAGGAGACCTCTACGAGGTTTTAGCCGCCCTCTGTGCTGCGACCTACACTGTGATAGCCAGGAAGGTGGCCTTCCGCTACACACCTCTGGTGGTGACAGGCTATGGGATGATATTCGCCGCTGTGCTGTCGCTGCCTCTGGCGGCCATGGAGATGTCCTTTGCCACCTTTTCCGCGATCACCCCTAGAGGATGGGGGTCTCTGGCTTACCTGGCGATTCTGGCCTCCTGCGTGGCCTACCTGCTTCAGCAGGTCTCGGTGAAAAAGATAGGGGCCAACAGGACCGCCGCCTTCATAAACCTCTCCCCCGCCATGACCATCGCCCTGGCCGCTTTATTTCTCGGAGAGAGGATATCGACGATCCAGGCCCTCAGCGCAGGGATAATAGTTGCAGGGGTAGCACTGAACGCGGCGATCAAAAGCTCCTCCTCTGGTGGTCGAACCGCTTAAATATAAAGAGCATAAGGGAGAAAAAACACAGCCCTATAATCGAGTATAAAGGGCTTTTTTTATGGCCCATTACGGGAGGGGAGTCGAAAGGTATGCCTTCCTTAAGGGCCAGGTCTTTGAGGTTTAGAAGGTGGACGACAGGATACCCCTCCCTCAGGGCCAACCCGATCACCCCATCTCCTCCGTCAAAACTACCGGGATAGAGAGGTCCTGGAGGCAGTGACAGGGCAACCGGATCGTCTCCCATGCTGGAGCTCGAACCGCCTATAGAGATAACCGCCTTAGGTTTTATTCGGCCTATGAGGTCCATCTTCCACCGAACGACCTCCTCCAGGGAGTCGAGCTCAAGAAGGGGGACTTTGGCCGCCAAGGCGAAGGACTCCATTATGGCCGTCCCCTCAGGGGATAGGCCGCCGCCGACCTCGCCACCGCCCCCTTTAGTGTAGACCATAGCCTTGGTGTGCAAAAAGCCCTTAGACCTAAGTTGGCTGGCCATAGCGGGCCAGGGGGATAGTGGATCGTTGGCCCCCCAGGTGGAGGAGCCTAAAGAGACCACTAGTGAGATATCTAACCCCAGGTCCTCCGCCGCCATAAGGACGTTCAGCATCATCCCTGGAAAGGAGGAGGACGAAAATATCACCACCGGATCGCCGGGCTCCAGCTCTAGCCGATCGAACCAGTCCAGCGCCGCCAGGGCCCAGGCGGGATCACAGGCGGTCCTTTTGGAGGGCAGACTGCCCAGTGTGGTGGAAAGAGGGCTCCATTCGAGGCCGATAAGTCCGTAGCCCCAGGGATCGTCGGAAGGGGAAAAAGAGGAGCCTATAGACCTTCGCCAACTGAGAATTTGGGACTGAGCCTCTCTCACCTTGATCCACAGCCTCTCCCTCTCGGGGGGGAGAGGAGAGGATCCACCGACCCACCAGAGAAAGGCCAGACCTATAGCCATAGCTGACAGGATACGGTTTCTGTAGATTCTGGCCTTCCTCAAGGAACTACGATAGCCCTGTAGGTCGAAACTCACTGAAGCCACCCTCTCGCCGACGTAATCAGGCTGAAGGCCATGGCGGAGGCGATGGCCGCCGAAAAAGACGACGCCAAGGTGACCACCGGCCCTTGCCTCTGAAAGTCGGCGGCCATCAATCCAGGGATCGCCCATCCTAACCACAGATACCAGCTATCGACGGAGGAACCGAGGGCTATCCTGAGGACCAGGGCCAAAAACATGGCAAAGGCTATTCTCTGCCTGCCGTAGAGAGGAATCGTACGGGAGATCAGCTCAAGACAGGCCCATACCCCGAAAGCTCCCGCTACCGCCCCTGCCACTCGCACAGGGGCCCCTAGAGAGTAGGCCAGGACCCCCGGGGTTATCACTCCCCCTGGAGAGATTCCGGTCCTGTGATAAAAGACCATACCAACCGCTACACCTATGGCCAAAAGCCACAGAAATCCGTCGCTCAACCGATCATCTCCTAAAGAAGGATATTTCTAAGAACTCACGTTTACACTCCCTCGGATAGGTCATTCCGCCTGCGCCCTGTCTCGCCCAGGCGTATACTCGGCCTGCCTGTTTCGTACAAACCGCCTCGGAGGGCACGTCCTGTGCCCCCTCGGCTTAGGGCGACGTCCTGTCGCCCCATTCGTACTACACTACGGCAGGCCAAGTATACGGGCTCAAAGGGGCTCCGTCGGAACGACCTATCCGAGGATCAGCGTTTCTAGAGATTCCCTAAAAAGTTTAAGCTCCAGAGGAGCTCCGTAGACCACGTTTCCGCAGCCGAATACCAGCCCTTTTGAGTCGACCAGGGCCTTGAGATCTTCGGCACCTAAACACCTAACGTATCGGGATCTGCCGATGAAAAATGGCCTGTCGCCTATGACTATTCGCTCTTTCCAGCCCTCCCGATCCAGCCAGGGCCTGAAAACCCTGAACCTCTCTGGCCTGTCTCGCCTGTGATTGAAGAGGACGGTAGCGTCCTCCCTCCTCCAGCCAAGGGATCGAAAGAGGTCTTCGGTGGTAGTCAGGTCGTTGGCGGAGAAGGCGAAGGCCAGCTCCCCTCGATCGGTTTTTAACAGGGAGAAATCCGCCAGATCTGCCTCAAGGGATCTTATCGCCCTAAGACACACCTCTCTATCAAGGCCGAGGACCTCGCAGGCCTTCAGAGCGATCGACTCGTTGGAGGCTCGGTAGGAGGTATCTCCGACGGTCGCCGGAGCGACCACCACATCCCACTTTGCCTCATCGATAAGGGCCATAGCCAGAGGGCAGGAGGAAACCTCCTGCCCCAGGACCACCGTGCTCCCTTTAGGGATGCCTTTCAAAAGGGCCTTTGCGGCGTTATCCTCGCCGTCGCCCCACATATCCTGATGGTCCGGCCTGACGTTGGTCAGTACGGTGACAGAGGGTTTTAGCCAGGATCCAGCCAGATGCTGGAGTTCCGGCGAGACCGCGCTGTTTTCCATTACCACTCCCTGAACGTCCGGAGGAAGGGAGGCTATCCACCACCTCATCTCCTCCACGTGAGCACCGGAATAACGTAATATAGGCACCTCCTCCGAAGGGGTTAAAGTCCTGGGGATAACCCCGGTTATCCTACCGTAAGCCCTCAAGCCACAGGCCACCATAGCACGGTGGATCATCCTGACCACCGTGCTCTTTCCTCTGCTTCCTGTCACTAAGACGGCGATCACTACACATCATTCCTTAATTTTTGCGTATATCCCCTCGAAAACCCTGTGGTTTAACCTGAATATCTCCAGGATATCGGGATCGAAGTGTTCCGGCTGGACTCGTCCATCCCCTTGGAGGATGATCTCGCAGGCCTTTTCGTGGGAAAAGGCAGGCTTGTACCCTCTGGCGTCCCTCAGAGCATCGTAGATGTCGGCGATAGCCACTATCCTGCCGCTGATAGGGATGTCCTCCCCTTTGAGACCTTTAGGGTAACCTGATCCATCCCATTTTTCGTGGTGGGTCATAGCCAGCTGTCGGGCCATCTCGAGCCACTCCGAATCCCCGAGGATATCCGCACCGTATACGGTGTGGTTGCGGATAATGGCGAACTCCTCGGCGGTCAGGGCACCGGGTTTTGCCAGTATTCTGTGGGATATCCTGAGTTTACCTATATCGTGGAGCTGGCTGTATATCCTTATGTCCTCCACGTACTCCTCGGACATTCCCAAGGTGCTGGCGATAAAGGCGGAGTATTCACCGACCCTGAGCAGATGGCTCCCTGTCTCCTCGTGATAGGACTCGGTAAGTCCCTGCATTCTGGTCGCCAGGTAGTGAAAGGACTTTCTGACCTCTCTGACCATGCTGTGGGCCTGAAACAATCCCCCGAGGGGGAGGACGAAACGACGGAGGACCTCGACTATAGAGCCGCCGTTTCTGGAGGACTCCTCCTGGACCAGGAGAACCAGTCCTACCAGCCTGCCCATAAACCTGACGGGAACGGTAAACCTGACCATATCCCCTGCGGGCTGGACGATCTCCTCCTCTTTGTCCACAAAGGGGATCACCATATCCATGAGGGATTTCCGGTCCAGTGGAAAAGGTGGCTCGCCGGAACTGCCCCACAGAAAGGGGATATCCTCCTCAAGAGCGACCACCCCGACGAAGGAGCAGGAAAAGGTCCTCTCCAGGTTTGAAACGATGGCTCCAACTGTGCCGTCAAGGGAGGAAGAGGCCCCTATGTCCCTGGAGAGGTTCATCAGGCTGTCCAGCCTATCGCTGGCGAGGTTCAGCTCGTCGTTGCTCTCTCTGACCTGGGTCTCCATAGCGATGGCTTCCTCGTAGAGGGCGGTCAGGTTTTCACCCTGATCGGAAATAACCTGAAGCAGTTTCTCGAAAGCCCCGAGGAGCTTTCCGTGCTCCTCAAAAGGGGCCCTATCCTCTCTAAAGGTCTCTATGGCGGAAAATATCCTGGGGATAGACTCCACCGGATTGTCCTCCGAGGAGATATCCTCCGCCAGGAAGGATATCCTCTTAACCGATAGGTCCAAACTGGAGGTTATCCTGTTTAGGACGATCCAGAACAAAGCGACAAAAGGTGCGACCAGGCAGAGAAACAGAGACGACCACAGGAGGGCCTTTTGAGCGGACTGGTACCTTATGAGGTCCCTAGGATACAACAAGGCGAGGGAGAGCCCTTCCCCTAGATGGACGGAGTGAATCCCTATACGCTCTCCACCCCATATCCCTTCCGACCTTCTGTGACCTAAAAAATTCACAGGCAGACACCCTCCTACGGAGGCTAGATCACTTCCCCAGGAGGCCATTACCGTACCGTCTCTGTCGACTAACACCAGGTTCTCTCCCTCCATAAACTTAGAGAAAGGGGAGTAGAGAAACACTCTGCTGTCGAAACCGGCTATCAGCCAATTTCCGTCCCTCAAAACTGACTTTATAAGCCTAGGGGAGGCGGGCTGAGCTAAGAACGACGACACCTCCCATTTGCCCGAGAGCAGCCCCTCAGGGAACGTCATGCCAGGCCTGATGTTGCCCTTAAAGACCTCCAGAACCTCCCCATCGGAGGAACAGAGGACGAGCTCTCTGACCTTGATGTTATCCATGGCCGGATTTCTCATGTACTCCAGAGAGGCGAAGTTTAAAAAAGCGTCGGTGAAGGCCATTCGGTCCTCCATCTCCTGAGCCAGTTCACCTAAAGTACGGTCGGTCCTGCTATCGTGAAGGTTTTGAGCTCTCAGGAGGGACAGTCCGAAAATGGTCAGAGAGAGTATAAACAAAGCGATAAGCACCATTAACACCGATCTTTTACGGACCTCTTTCAGGCTAGTTCTTCTCAAAGCTCCACCTCCCTAAACCCACCGTCCTCAAAAATATAGCCCTTGCTTTCGGGAAGAGAATCCCCAAAACGGTCGGTCCTGATCGTCCAGCCTAAAGAGGGAATCTCCCGAGGAACGGACATAGCGTTCCGGAGGGCACGACCGGACAGGGAGGGATTGACGCTGAACACCTGAGACAGAAACTCCATGGCTCCGTAGCTGTAGCGAACGGAAACGGAAAAATCCTGAGAGGTTATGGACCTCCAGTAATCGGCGAAATCGCCCTGAACCTCTCCTAGAGGATCGTAGGACTCGGTGTAATAGAAGCTTATATCTTTTACGGATGTAAGGTATCGATGGTTTTCGAAGAGACTCCACCGGGACATAAAAATCTTAGCATCAGGCCATAGGGACCGGACGAACTGGACCGTCCAGAAAGAGACCGACGGGTCGGCGTATATCAGCACACCGTCGGGAGGATCTATAGGGTACTCCTGTAGAAAATCGCAGTCCTCGGGAAACTTGAAAAGGCCGGTAAAACGGACGTCGGTCTTCGACAGGACCTCCTTAATAGACCCAACCGAGTAAGGGTAGTTCCTGCCGGACCAGATACCCGCTAAAGACCGAACACCGAGGGAGTTTAGGATGGAGGAGATTATGAGCGTCTCCTGAGAGAACTCCTCTTTGACCCTGAAAAACCAGTCATCTATGCCGGAAAGGTGGGGCGAGGAGGCCACAGTGGATAACACAGGAATACGCAACCTTTCCGCCACCTCTCTGGCTTTAAGTGCCTGCCCGGAAAAAGGGAACCCCATGACCACCTTGGCTCCACGGGCCTTAAGCCTCTCTATGGCCGACGTAGGATCGTCGTCATACCCCTCCGTAAGCAGACGATACCTGAAGCCTCTTCCTGATTCTCGATGCCAATCCACGTACGCTTTAAGGACGGAGACCATTCGCCCCTCGGGAATGACCGATTCAGGTGCGGTGCTGTAGGCGACCCCAACTGTGACCATAGGATTCACAAAGGAGGAACCACTGAAGGCCATCCATGCCATCACCGCAGTCACCACGGCCAGAAAGAACCTCATCCCTGCTCAACCTCCGCGGGAAACTCTATCCTAAAGCTCAGGCCATCGCCGTCGTCAACGGTCATGCTGGCACCAAGCTGTCTTATCAGACCGTTGACGATGGTCATACCCAGCCCAGCCCCTTCCCCGATTTTAGTTAGAGTTCCCACCCCGTCATCGGAGACCTCCATGAGAACCGTGCCTTCGACGGTACGCACTGATATAGAGATATTCCCGCTATCCCTTCCGATAAAACCGTGTTTTAGCGAGTTCGTCACAAGCTCGTTGACTATAAGGCCACAGGGCACCGCCTTATCCACCGACAAACCGGTATCGTCAACGTCCAGAGATATTCTGATATTCCTCCCAGTTCCGTAGGTGGACGCCAGAGCGCCAGAAAGCTCCCCTAGATAGTCGGCTATCTTCAGGCTTGAAAAATGGGTATTTCTGTAAAGCAGCTCGTGGACATAGGCCATAGCCATTATCCTCGACCGGCTATCCTGAAGAACATCCACCAGGGAGGGATCGGAGGCCCTGGAAGCCTGTAGGCTTATCAGGCTGGCCATCACCTGGAGGTTGTTTTTTACCCTGTGATGGACCTCCTGAATCAGCATATCCTTGTCCTTCAACGACTCCTCCAGCCTCTCGTTGGCCACTATTAACCCTGTGACGTCCTCTACCATACCAAGTAAAACCGACGGAGAACCGTCCTCTCCGAAGATAGGGACCCTGATAACCTTTAGGTGACACTGACCTCTAGCTGTCCTGCCGGTGAAAGATCGATCGTATTCAAACATGAGAGGATATCCCTTTTTAAAGGTTAAATTACCGTCCTCGAGCAATTTTTCAGAGACAAGTTTATCGAAAACATCCGATTCGGTGGCCCCAAGGGCCTGATCGCAGTCCACGCCGGTTATATCGGCCATCCTGGAATTCCATATGACGTATATTCCACCGGCGGACATATCCTTGGCGAAAATCCCTACAGGCATATTCTCCACCAAAGAACCTAGAAACTCTCCCTGAGAGGCCAGTCTCTCCTGGGCCTCTCTCTGCTCCGTTACGTCCCTCACTATGCACACACAGGTATCGGGACCGGCTAGATAGACAACCGTCTCAAGCATAAGCCCCATCTCGCCGCAGTGTCCCTCTACTGTGACAGCCCCGCCGGAGGCCACTACCTTGCCTATTGCCCCTGTCCAAAGCTGAGAGGTGATAGGGAGTAGATCGCTTAAAGGGGACCCTATCAACCTTTTAGGGGATGACATCATCGAGGAAAAGGCGGCGTTACAGTCTAAGATTTTAAATCTATCGTATGGATCAAGCTCGATAACCACGAGACCGTCTTTCATCATGGAGAAAAGCCGACTGTACCTTTCCTCTACCGACCTCTGGAGAGAGATATCCCGGACTATTCCCAGAGCCGAGACTACCAAGCCACCTTCCCTCTCCGGCACCACCCTTATCTCCGCCACCCCTTTAAACTGGTCGTTTATTCTGACAGGCGATTCAAAATAGACCTTCTCCCCCGATCGTAAGATGGTTTTCATCGACTCCAGGTCGACACTGGGAAAGAGATCGGAAAAACCCGACTCCTCCATAGTCTTGCCTATGAGATCGCTGGGCTCCCTGCCCATGAAAGACCGCAGGGCACCGGACACGTAACGAAATCGCTCGTCGCTGCCGACACGGAAGACCACGTCAGGAAGGCCCTCCGCCAGAGATCTAAACTCCTTCTCGCTGGTCTCAAGCCTCTCCATGGCGTAGCGAAGATCCTCGGTTCGTTTTAGAACCTCCTGCTCCAGCATATCGTTTTTCGTCTCCAGAGATTCCCTGGCCACCTTCAACCGAAGATGAGACTCGACCCGAAGCTTAAGCTCTAAAGCATCGTAGGGCTTACAGACGTAGTCCACCGCCCCAAGGGAAAGTCCTTTCTGTCTACTGCGAAGGTCCGATTGGTCCGACACGAACATAACAGGAACATGGCCCATGCCGTCGGAGGACTTTACTATCCTGCACAAGTCAAAACCGGAAACCTCGGACATTTTTACGTTGATGATAAAAAGGTCAGGAAGGACTTTTTCCGCCACCTTCAGGGAAGAGCGTCCATCTAGGGCTACGGCGACCTCGCACATAGGGGACAGCAGGTCCACCAATCTATCGAGGTCGTCCACCGAATCGTCGACTATCATCACCAGACATTTGGATATATCCTTCACCCGCACTCCTCCCTCCATTAACAGCTCACTCTTCGATTATAGGGGATCGGCCATAAAAGGACAAAGAGGACGGCAAAAGCCGTCCTCTTTGTCCTTGTTTAGATAAAAAAACTAGTAGCCTACGACGTCGCCGTCCCTGCGGGAGTCGGCACCGCCGATAAGCAAACCTTTTCCGGAGTCAAACAGGATTCCCTGGGCTCCGCCGAAATAGAGGTCGTAATCTCCACGGACCTTGACCTCATGGCCTCTCAGCTTAAGGGCCTCCACGGTGGACTCAGGAATCCGGGACTCAAGCTGAAGGACATCGGGCTTGGCTCCTAAGACCCTGGCGGTAAACCGAGGGGCCTCTATAGCCTCGTCCATGGACATGCCGAAGTCTATGACGTTGCTCATTATCTGGGCTACCGAGGTGATGATCCTCCAGGCTCCAGGGGTTCCTACGGACATAAAGGGCTTTCCGTCGGGATCGAGAACGATCGTCGGGCTCATGGACGAAAGAGGTCTCTTGCCGGGCTCAGGGGAATTGACGCTCTCTGGGTTTGTGGAGAAATCGTCCATCTCGTTGTTGTACACGAAGCCGTACTCAGGGTCGATCAGACAGGATCCGAAGAAGTAGTTCACCGTCTGGGTAACCGCCACGATGTTCCCCGCTGCGTCGGCGACGGAGAAATGGGTCGTCGACCAGTGCTCGTCCACCGAAGGATCGGTAGCGGGAACCTCCTGCATGGCCTTGCCGTCGTCGATACGGTCCGCCAGCATTTTGGCGTACTTCTTTGACTCGAGCATCTCGAAGGGGATGTTTAGGAAGGAGGGATCCCCCAAAAAGTTTCCTCTGTCGGAGAAGGCCATCTTAAAGGCCTCGGTCATATAGTGAATCGTCTTAGGCGAGTTATGCCCCCAGTCGGAAAGGGGGAAGTTCTCCAGGATATTCAGGGACTCGACCAAGGTGATGCCGCCGGAGGAAGGAGGGCTCATAGAGTAGATCTTATAGCCTCTGTAGGTTCCCTCCGCAGGGACCCGAAGGACGGGCTTGTATCTCTGAAGGTCGTTGGCGGTCATGATTCCGCCCTGCTTCTGTATGTTGTCAACCATAGAGTGACCTATAGGACCGTTGTAGAAGGCCCCTATACCGTCTTTAGCCAGAAGCCTGAAGGCCTTCGCCAGGTTAGGCTGGGTAACCTTCTGCCCTGCCTCCAGAGGAAGTCCGTCCATAAGGAAAGGATTGGCCTTCTCAGGGGTGAACTTGGAGAGGTTTTCAAAGTTGCTCTCCACCGCCTTAGCGACCGTCGGGGAAAGCTCAAAACCCTCCTCCGCCAGCCGGATAGCCGGTTGAATAACCTCAGCCAAGGTCATTGTCCCGTACTGATCGAGGGCCATCTGGTACCCCGCCAAAGTTCCAGGGACGCCGACCGCCAGAGGACCGTAGACGCCGAGTTTCTCCGCTTTGGCCTTCTCCGAGGCGTACATGTCCTTAGTCGAGGCTCCCGGGGCCTCCTCACGGTAATCTATGGCGATAACCTTGCCGGTGTCCGCCAGTCGGACCACCATAAACCCGCCACCGCCGATACCGGAGGCGTTGGACTCCACTACGTTAAGCGCGAGCCCCGTCGCTACCGCTGCGTCGACGGCGTTACCGCCTTTTTTGAGGATCTCAACCCCCGCCTCAGCGGCCAGCTTGCTCGCCGCCGCCACCATACCTTTCGACGCAGTAACGTCCTTAGGATCGTGGGGAGAACCGAAGGCCGCCGTCGCCGACACCGCTATCGCAACCGATAGGGCAAAAACCAATGAACGTCTACTCACTTAAAAATCCCTCCCTGCTTCTCGCTACTTTCCGTCGAAACGATCGTCCTCGACCGGCGACAGAAAAGCTCCTATGCCTCTCTCCATCATATCGTCGAAAGAAGGTATTCCCTCCACCTCGACGTCTCCGCCTTCTTTAACATCACCTAACATATCCATAAACATCTTCATCGACGCTACGTGTCTGGCGGTCCTCAGGTCTAAAGTCTGATCTCCCTCGTAGGGGATGAACAGACGGCCCAGTGCCGCCGCTTTGAGGTAGGCCTTATCCTTTCCGGTCAGAGCAAGGGCCTCGTCGGTCCTCCCTCTGAGACGGCCCTGGCTGGGGTTGCCAGTCTCCATCAGAATAGCCATAGCACCGGTATGGTCGCCCCACTCCCTGTGGCTAAGCCCTCTGAAGTTCACAGGAGAGGGCTCGAGCCTCATAGGAATACCCTCCATCTCCAGCTCCATGGACACCATCGCCGCCAGCTCCATGGCCCTATCGTGGGCCACGATGGCGTTTACCACCGGATATTCAGGGGAGGCCTCGTGGAGGTCGAAAGCCAGATCGACCTTCTCCTTGTTGAGCATCTGAATGACTCCATAGGCCACCTGCTGGGTCAGAGAATCGTCGGGAACCCCTGGATAGGCCCTATTTAGGTTGCTCTTAGAGCCGCCGTCCAGCTTCTGTCCCGACTGGGCATGGATATAGATATCCGGGGCGGGCCACTGGTAAACCGGATTGGTCGCCCTAGAGCCGTACCTAAACCACCTCGTGCCACCGTCTACGTCCAGGCTGAAATACTGGGGGGACGCCTCCTGAGGGGAGTTATGTCCCATAGCGGTGAGGTTCGCAAAAGGCATGACTATAAGCCTTCCCTTGGTCACCTTGGCCCTCTCGAGATAGATTATGGCAGCCATGTAGCCCGAAGGCTCGTTAGGGTGGGTGCCTCCCATTATAAACACCGTGCCGCCGGGAACACCGCTGTCCTGGATATAGACGTCCGTGTCCCCTGGACTGCCCTCAAGGGCTGGGAACCAATGGGACAAAAGGTATCTCTCAAATCCCTGGGCAGGAGCCACAGGGTCCGGTTGCCTCATAGCCAGAAAGCTACGGGCGGAGACGAAACATATCAAAGCCACCGCGACGCAGAGGGAAGCGGCGGTCAAAACGGAACCTCTAGATGATTTCACCGTCACCCCTCCTTACTTTATCAACAATATACGCAGGATCAAAGGCACCAGTACCATAGCGGCGGTAACCTGCTTCCAGAAAGACTTTTCCTTGAACATACACCTAAGGACGAAGGCGGCCACGAACAGCCCTATTCCTCGATAGATCAGCGTCATCATAAAGGCCACCTCCTAGAATATCAGCTTAGCTATAGGCTTGGCCATGAGGATGACCGCGATGCCCCAGCCCGCCGTAAGCACCGCAGGAAGGGCGCAATGGCGAAGCACCTTAAAGTAGTTCTTCTCCCCTACGACCTGTGCGGCAAAGATCCCAGCGAGAGCCGTAGGGGGCATAAGATCCCCTAGGGCGGCCACTAGGCTCAAAGCCGCCGCCACGACTATCTCGTTCTGCCCAAGGAGTGCCATGAGGAAAGGCACACCGAGCACCGAGGCAGAGCCAAAGGACGATACCGCTCCGAAAAGGGGCATAGAGATTGCGATACCCAGATAGAGGGTCCATGACGGAAGGGCCAGAGCCGAGACCACCACAAAACCTCTCACTCCGGTTAGGGTCATTATCTGTATGAACATCCCCACTCCCATAAGTATGCCCATGACCGGAAGGGCCTCGTCTATAGCCTCGGTGACCGTCTCCACAGGGTTCCATTTGACTCCCGATAGGAGCCCTGAAGCGGAGGCCAAAAGGAAGCTCAGAGGCATACCTAAAGAAGGCCAGTAGAGAGGTATAAGCCTCTCCCCTCCAAGAAGCACCACCAACACCACCACAGGAAGAAAGAGCCTGAGGGTCAGAGGGGTCCTGCTCATCTTGGCCAGCTGGGCCTCAAGGGACGCCTCGTCCTTGGTCTTTCTGACATAGGGATAGATAAGCCAGAGAGAGCAGACCACCGCCAGAGGCACGGTGCATATGAGCAGAGGGATACCGAATCCGACGTAGGGGATGTCCACACCGGCACCTATTATCATCGCCGGTATGCTAATAGGAGGAGCGATCATCCCAAAGAGAGCCCCCATGGATATAGCGGCGGCGGTCTGGAGAACAGGCACCCCGAGCTCCATCAGAACAGGAGCGACCAATGCGCCGGTAGTGAGCACCGCAGCTGTGGAAGACCCGGTAATCATTCCAGGAACCATTATGATAAACATAATCCCCAGACTGAGGAGGACCGGAAACCCTCTGAACTTGCGGATAACCCACGCAGCGACCGAATCGAGCAAGCCGGTGCTCTGAATGACCTTCATAAAGATCATAGCGGTGGCTATTATCAGTATGGTGTCGACGTACCCAAAAGCCCCTTCCACCAGATGCCTGAGGGGAATACCGTCACCGGCGGCCACCGCCCCAGCTATGGCCGCCATGGCCATAGCCACGGCTATAGGCAACTTCCAGGCGAAGGCGGCGAAGGCGAAGACCCCTATCATCAGGAGGGTGTAAAAACCCTCCGGCCAGAACCACTCCATCGGGGTACTCTAATTGACTCCCCAGGAGGAGAGTACCGTTCCCAGAGGTTCTTTCGTCCCTCTGACGTTTTCCGCCGAGAGGATCTCGACCTTACCGTCGACCAGTTTAGAGAACAGGCCGTCCATGTCGGTGTTATCCCTGTCGACCACGATAAGGGCATCGGAGAACGGAACGGCGGCGGAGATAAACAGGTCCGACAGAGTTCCCCTTCTTCCCGGACCACCTACGTGCATGACGAGGATCTTCATGCCGTCGGCCTGAGCCTTCTCCATAAGGGCTTTAGACCTAGCGACCTCCTGATCCTTATCGATTCCGGCGGCACCGAGACCTTTAGAACTTCCTCCCACCACGGCGATGAGGACCTTCTGACCATCGAGGTCGGTGGCCTTCATAAGGGCCTCGTAATCGGGAGTGATTTTAAGGGACTTTAGGACCACCTTGACCATCATAGCGTCAGGGCTCTGTCCTATGGACGTAAGAGCCACGTCGGCGGCACAGGAAACGCTGGCGACGGCGACTACCAATGCCAGAGCTGAGATTAGAGCGGATACACGAAGTTTCATAGGGAAATCCTCCTAAATAGAATAATAAGATCGCTTGCACTCTCAAAGTATAGCCTATCACCATCGCACAGGGCCATAGTTTCTCTCGTTTCTCTCTCCGCTAAAAAAAGAGGACCGCCTAAGGCGGTCCTCTTTTTATCTCTTAACCGGAGTCAAGCCCTCACTTTTCAGAGCGAAAACCTCCAAAGTCGCCATCATTGCCCTGGCCCCTTCCGCCATATCCTGAGCCTTAATAGCCACATCCTCAGCACCTCTCTCGGTCTCTTCTGTGGCGGAGCGGATGGCCGCCATAAGTTCCACCGACCTCACCGCCGAGTTTGTCAGAGAATCCACCGCCCTGGCCATCTCGTCGCTGGAAGTGGCCTGGACCTCCGACTGGGAGGCGATATCCTTCATCCTGTCGTCCAGCTTAACGGTCAGCTCAGCGGTCTTGACAAGGCCATCCCTTGCGTGGGAGACCTCCTGGGCGGTCCTCTCCATGGCCTGGACGGTCTCACCGGTGACCTTCATAGCCTCGGAGGAGTCAGACTGAAGCCTGTCGATCATCGATCCAACCCTACCAGCGGCCTGAGCGGACTCCTCAGCCAGCTTCCGAACCTCCTCGGCCACCACCGCAAAGCCTCTTCCTGCCTCGCCAGCTCTGGCGGCCTCTATGGCGGCGTTTAAGGCCAGCAGGTTCGTCTGGTCGGCGATGGTGGTGATGGTATCGACGAACTGGGAGATCGACCGAACCGAGTCCGCCAACTTACCGATACCCTCCGCCCCTGAACGAGCCCTGTCGTCGGCGGCCCTGATCTCGTCGAACATGGTGGTCAACCTGGCCCTGACGTCCTGGGACAGTCTGGCCATGAACGCGGTATCGGCGGCACAGCTGGAAATCAGGTCCGCCGAGGATCGGGCACTTGAAGCAACCTCCTGAATGGATGCGTTCACCTGCTCCAGGGCGGCGGAGTTGTTCTCCGTCAGTTCGGACATCTCCACCACCGACCCTCGGGCCTCGGTCATGGCGGCGTTTTGCTCCTCCGATATGGCAGCCAGTTCCTCGGACCTCTGGGAGGAAAGGGAGGCCTCGGAGCTCACCGCCTCTATGGTCCCTCTCAGCATCTTCGCCATTCCACCGAGAGATGAGCTCACCGAGGAGATCTCGTCTCCCACTTCATCCTCAAAGCTCACGGTGAGGTCTCCCTGGGCCATCTTTCCGATAGTCCCCACCATGACCCCCATCCTGGACGTAATCCTCCTCACGATGGCAAAAACAACCAAAACGGTCGCCAAAATACCCAGTCCCACCCCGGCGACAACCTTAAGCACCAAAGACATCACCGAGGCCTTCAGATCGGAGGTATAGAGCCCTGTGCCGTACCACCAACCCCAAGGGGAGTAGCTCTTGACGTAGGCCACTTTCTCCTCCACCACACCGCTGTTGGAGTTTAGCCAGTGGTAGGTCATCATGCCCGCTCCTTTCAGATGATCCGGCGATGGCGGTAAGCCCCCTCTGGACCCACACCCCGTTGGCGTCCTGGCTATCCAGCCGCTTTCCTCTCTCGTGGCCCTGAAAGGGAATCGTGACCCTCTGGTCCATATCGTATCCAAATACGTAATCCTGACCGTTATATCTCATAGAGGACACCGCCTCGGAGGCCAGCAGCTGGGCCTCCTCCCTAGAAAGCTCTCCGTTTTCCTCCATCTTTCCGTAATGTCTAACCACCTCGTCGGCGACCTCCACCACCGATAAAACCGTTGCGACCCTCTCCCTATAGAGGGCATCGTAATCAACCTTGTAGACCGTCAGGGATATGACCACCCCCAACAGCAAAAGGACCGCCGACAGGGGAATCATCAAAGCGAACGACAGCCTTTTGCCTCGTTTTCTCATCCTAAGCCCTCCCTAAGATCAAAAGTAAACTCTTTCTTACATAATACACCGGGAGGACTAACGGGGCAAAACTTTCATCAAATTAATCCACAGGACTATAGTATGTTTTCGGCCGACCGCTTTTGCCGTCCTCGTGACGGCGCTCCCTCTGCACTTGACCTTTTCTGGCCAGATATTCCAGATATCGGTGGGCTGTAGGGTAGGCTATTCCCGCCCTCTGTCCCACCTCCGAGGCGGAGAGGGGCTCGGAGGAAGAGGCCAGAACGTCCATAACCATCCGAGCGGTAGGCTCAGCCATACCCTTTTTGCTGCTCTCCCAGCCTGCGGACTTACGATAGCGGGACAGCTCGCCGTGAAGGGCGATCCTCGCTGAAAAATCAGCCAGCCTGACAGGCTTGGATACGAAGTCATCGGCCCCGGCTATAAACAACCCCCTGGCGATCTCCTGCTCTTGCTCCACGGTCAATGCGATTATCACCGTAGACGTGGAAACCTGTCTTACCCTCCTTATAAGCTCAAGGCCGCTCATAACCGGCATATGGTAGTCCACCAGCAGTATATCCACCATTCCCTCCTCGACCCATCCGAGAGCCGTGTGGGGATCGCTGGTGGTCCTGATCGACCATCCCTGAGAGGACGCCATGGCGTCCAGGGTGTAGAGTATTTCCTCGTCGTCGTCTACCGCACCAAGGGAAAATATCATAGGCTATCGCTCCTTTCGGCCTCCACCTTAGGTATATGTATGCTCACCGACGCCCCACCTTCTCCTACGTTCTCCATAGAGAGACTCCCTCCGTAGGCCTCGACTACCTCACGGACGAAGGCCAGTCCCAGCCCCGTCGAGCCCCACTGGGAACGACGGGACACTGGCCTGCCCGAAAAACCGGGACCGTTGTCCCAGACTTTGAACGCCACTTGGTCCTCCGATATGAGAAGGTCCAGGGCTATTGAAGGACGGTCTATCCCCTCGGTAGCCCTGTGAGCGTTCTCCAGTAGGTTCACCAGCGCCCTGGACAACCTGATGAGGTTGACCTTTATCCTGGAGCTATCGGCGACCTCAGGGACGTTCAACGCAACCTTTCGAGCCCAGTCCAACGGACTTATCTGTGACATACAGTAATCCACCGCCTTAACCGGAGATATGGTCTGAACGGCCATAGGATCGCCGATCTCCGAGACCATCTGGTTCATCCTCCCGGCGGCCCTCTGTATGGTGTTACCGTGGCTGATCACCGAGGGATCGGCGGAGGAGTGGACAAGCACGTCCGCCAGGCCGGTTATGGTCGTCAGAGGCCTCTTGAGGTCGTGGACCAGGTACTGAATCTCCCTAAAGACCCTGCTCTGGATCTGGTCCTGCCTCAACTTAGCGAGTTCCCTCTCCTTGTCCCTCAAAACCCTGAGATGAGAGAGCCTCTTCTCGTAACCGACGAAAAGCTCGATCACCACCATGGCGACGGCGAAACTGAAGAAAAACAGCATTATCCCCACCAGATTGAGGACTTGGTCTCGATCCATCAAGACCGCAACCTCTTTGATGGACATGCTTAGTTCGCCCCAACCGAATCCGTAGGCTGTGAGCGACGGAATCACGTCAAGCCACTGAAGGGAGAATATCAACACCCCCAGCACCACGACCCTGTTGCCCTGCCTAGCGACCCCTCGACTTAGATATTGGATGATCCCTACGCTTATGAGTGCCATCACGGCAGGTACCCCGAAATGGGGAACCGAGGGCAACCTCAAAAACCACGCCCCGGCGTAGCATGCGGGGATCCCCAAAAGAGGGGTATACTTCCCTCCCATCATGAACCATCCGGCGTAGAGAAAAAACGCCCTAGCAGCGTTTATACCGACCAGTATAATCGCCGAGACCAGCAAAAAACCGCTGTCCAGAAGCCTCACAGACCTATCCAGACTGGCGATAACCCACCTAGCGGGCCATGAGGGATAGTGGGACAGAGCCCATATACCTATCATAAGCACCCCTAAACCGATAAAAATCTTTCTATCCCCGTCCAACAAAATCCCCCCTTAAAGGACTCCTCTAAAAACTCTAATCCTCGGAGAGATCGTTTCGACGGAGCCCATTTGAGCCCGTATACTCGACCTGCCGTCGTGTAGTCGAATGGGGCGACAGGACGTCGC
>NZ_FXBB01000028.1 GCF_900177735.1 Dethiosulfovibrio salsuginis
CCATGTCTATGGCTCTCGATGGTCAGATTCTCTTCCTGGATGGGGCGACTGAATAGTTACGCTCCAGGAAGGGCTGGCGATAGGGGACGTAACCAAGGTCTATTTTGCCGCAGGCCTCCATTTCCCCGACGATGTTGCCCAAAGCATATCCGACGCTTTGGAGAGCATGAGGTCTAACGGCAAGATGGACGAGATACTTAGCCGTTGGAGATAGCCCTTGCGTGGTATCCTTTTTTCTGATATACTCCTTTGAGTCTCAGAACAAAGAAGGGCATCCCCTCACCTGGCGACGCGTATGCAGTTGTCTGGTCACTGGACGATAATTTAATATCCTTGTTTCGGGGTATTTTGTCGTATAGTGGGGATCGGTCTTTCCGATCCCCACTTTTTCTATTAGGCATCTCTAAAAACTCACCTTTGAGTCCCCTCGGAGAGACCGTCCCGCCTGCGCCCTGGCCCAATCGTATACTCGACCTGCCTGTTCCGTACGAACCGCCTCGGAGGGCACGTCCTGTGCCCCCTCGGCTTGGGGCGACGTCCTGTCGCCCCATTCGTACTACACAACGGCATGTCGAGTATACGGGCTCAAATGGGCTACGTCGGAACGATCTCTCCGAGGATCAGCGTTTTTAGAGGTTCCCTATTGACGTATTGTAAGGGATATCCTGGCTTTTGGGGCCTGGATTAACTATTATTAGAAGGGATCGGTGAACCGCCATAGCTAAGAAACTTCCTGACGAGCCGAGAGTCAACGAAGAGATAACAGTAAAAGACGTCCTGTTGATAGACGACCAAGGGGTCAAGGTCGGGGTTATTCCGACGGAGCAGGCCATCGAACTGGCTGCCTCCAGGGAGCTTGACCTAGTAGAGGTCGCTCCAGGAGCGACTCCTCCGGTGTGTCGTATTCTCGATTACGGCAAGTTCCGTTACCAGCAGCAGAAGAAGGAAAAGGACGCCCGGAAAAAACAGAAGACCCAGACTCTCAAGGAAATGAAGATGCGTCCTAAGATCGACGAGCACGACTATAACTTCAAGACCAAGGCCATCAGAGGTTTCCTGGCTAACGGCCATAGAGTCAAGGTGTCCATCTTTTTCAGAGGCAGAGAGATGGCCTTTCTGGATAGAGGAAAAGAGGTTCTCGACAGAGTTGCCAAAGACTGCGAAGATCTCGGAAAGTCCGAGGGCTTCCCCCGGATGGAAGGTCGGTTCATGAGAATGATGCTCACCCCTATAGCATCTCCTAAGAAAGAATCAGGTTCTAACTCCTCTGATATCGCTAAAGACTCGGAGGATTAGTCATAAAGTAATTTAAAAGCTAAGGAGGAACTTCCATGCCTAAGATGAAGACCCACTCTGGTGCCAAGAAACGTTTTTCTTTCACCGGTAGCGGAAAGGTTTCCTACAAGAAAAGCGGTCGTGCTCACCAGCTGAGGACCAAGGACGCCTGCAGAATTCGCAGGCTCCGCCAGGACGGTATAATGACCGATACCACCGCTATAGAGACTATGAAGAAACTCATGCCCTATGCCTGATAGGCAGAACCATTATCGAGAGGTGAGATAATATGCGCGTCGCAGCTGCCAGCTCAAGCGATAGAAAACGCAAAAAGCTGTTTGCAATAACTAAGGGATATTTTGGCCGTAAAAAGAACGTATACCGTAGAGCCAGGGAGGCTTTTCTTCACTCCCTGACCAGGATGTACGCCGACAGAAAACTTCGTAAGAGGGATTTTCGTCGTCTCTGGATCACCAGGATCAACGCCGCCGCCAGACTTAACGACATCAACTACAGCAACCTTATAAACGGCCTTAAGAAGGCCAATATCGACATCAACCGTAAAATGCTGGCCGATCTGGCTGTAAACGACATGCCCGCCTTCGAGGCCCTTGCCGCCAAGGCCAAGGAAGCCCTTGGATAAGAGGTAGTGAGGACTTACAGCTCTATACCGGTCGAACGAGCTATCGCAGGAGGGTTCCTATCATTGATATTGATAGGAACCCTTCTGCTATGGGGCTTTAATCGCCTGGAGGGGATGGACCTTTCCCTACTGGACGCTTTTTTTACCTCAACCTCGGCGGTGTGTGTGACCGGTTTAGCGGTAGTGGATACCGGTGCCGATTTTGCCGTCCCCTCTCAGGTCGTGCTTCTTCTGCTTATCCAGCTAGGCGGTTTGGGGGTCATGACCGCGACTACCTTCATGTTTATGCTCCTTAGGATGCGTATAGGCATAAGGCAGAGGATTCTATTCGCTGGAGGTATGGGACTGGATGGCCCTTCCGGTGTGGTTCGACTGGTGTTGCGTATAGTTAAGATTACCTTTTTGATAGAGTTTGCGATGTCGATTCCCCTCTTTTTGGGCTTTCTTGAGCGGTTCGACTGGAGGACTTCCCTGTGGTACTCGGTTTTCCATTCCATAAGCGCCTTCTGCAACGCCGGTTTTTCCCCTTTCAGCGATAGTTTAGGGTCTTTTACCTTCAGTTGGCTGGTTCCAGGGGCGGTGATGATCCTTATCGTCCTGGGAGGGGCGGGGTTCGTCGTTCTAGGGGATCTGTGGGAATGGATCAGAGGTGGCAAAAGAAAGCTCTCGGTTCACTGTAAACTGGTCCTTTTGACGACTTTATGGTTAATACTTATCGGCACCTGTTTTTTTCTCGTTATGGAGTGGGACGGAGCTCTCGCTGGAATGTCTCCGTTTATGAAGCTATGGAACGCTCTTTTTTGCGCTATTACGCCTAGAACCGCTGGGTTTAACACTATATCCATGGAGTCTCTCTCGGCACACTCGTTTTTTATGGTTATGATTTTGATGATAATAGGCGCTTCTCCTGGTTCCACCGGTGGTGGCATAAAGACAACGACCTTCGCCCTGTTGGTATCGTCGGTGTTTTTCAACACCAGAGGGAGTTCCCGGCTGGTTCTATGGCATAGGACGGTGCCCCAGGAAACCGTACTGAGGGCTATGATGCTTTTTTTTCTATACCTCATGGCTATAGTGATCGGGGTTTTTGGACTAGGTACGTTAGAAAACCTTTCTTTCAAGGCTGTCGTCTTTGAGGTGGTATCCGCACTGGGGACCGTAGGTCTTTCAACGGGAATAACGGCGGATCTCTCCTGGGCGAGCAAAATCTTATTGGTGATCCTGATGTTCTGGGGACGAATAGGGGTTATGACCTTCATGTTTAGCCTTATAGCAAAAGACGATTGCGATAAAGTAGGCTATGTCGAAGTTTCCGTCCCCATAGGATAGAGGTGTTTTTTTTTGAGCAACGAAAATAAGACCTACTTCGTCGTAGGGGTCGGGCGTTTTGGACTTTCCCTTTGCTCCAGGCTTGTGGCCTTAGGTCAGAGGGTTGTAGCCGTCGATAGCGATCCGTCCAAGGTCGCCGAGGTAGCCGATCTGGTGGATTACGGCGCCCATCTGGACGCTTCCGACGAGGAGGCTTTGATAAAAGCGGGGGCTAAGGAAGCGGACGTGGCGGTGGTAACCATAGGGGAAAATATAGAGGCCAGCATCATGGCTACGGCTATATTAAAGGGCCTGGGGATAGAGAAGGTGGTCTCCAGGGCTCAGACCTCCATCCACGCCAGGGTACTGGCTAGGGTAGGTGCCCACAGGGTAATCTTCCCCGAGAGGGATATGGGGATAAAGGTCGCCGATCAGTTCGTAAATCCATGGCTATCGAATTTTTCTCAGATCCCCGGAAACGGCTATATAGTAGGAGAGCTGGTCCCTATGGGCAAAATGCTGGAGAAGAGCCTTATAGATCTGGATTTTAGAAAATCCTTTGGGGCAACTTTGCTCCTTATCGAGAGGGATGGACGTAAGATTTTCCCCGAGAGGGACACGAAGATCCTGTCCGGTGATCGTCTGATGGTGGTTGGTGAAAAAAATAGACTCGCTGAGTGGATCGAAGAGGTCGCAGGCGAAGAAGAGTCAGGAGGTTAGAGGTCAACTATGGGAGATATAGACCTTCAGTTAGATGATTTAAGGGCCCAGTTCAGGGCGGAGATAGAAGGGGTAGGGGATATGGAGGTCCTTAAGGATCTCCGGGTAAAGTATCTCGGAAAAAAGGGGCAGGTTACCTCCCTTCTGAAATCCTTAGGAAAGCTTCCCGCCGAGGAGAGGCCCCAGGCCGGTAAGGTCATAAACGACCTTAAAGAGGAACTGGAGTCGATCCTTTCCGATCGGTGTGCCGTAGCGGAGGAGGAGGCCCTCACCGCAATGGAGCTTAGGGATTTTGTGGACGTGACCCAGCCTGGAAGGGGCCGTCCTGCCGGAGGAGTCCATCCGGTGATGCAGGTCATGTACGACGCCGCGGAGATTTTGGCGGGATTAGGCTTTTCAGTGGCCTTAGGACCGGAGATAGAGGACGATTTTCACAACTTTGAGGCCCTCAACATCCCTCCCCATCACCCCGCCAGGGATATGCAGGATACCTTTTACTTCGACGACGGCAAGCTGTTGAGGACCCATACCTCCCCGGTTCAGATAAGGTCCATGCTCTCTATGGGAGCTCCTATAAGGGTGGCCTGTCCTGGGAAGGTGTATCGAAGGGACAGCGATCCGACCCACTCACCTATGTTTCACCAGATAGAGGGGCTTTTAGTGGAAGAGGACGTCTCTATAGGCGATCTCAAAGGATGTCTGGAGACCATGATATCCGCTATTTTCGCCAGGCCCCTTAAGGCCCGTTACAGGGCTAGCTACTTCCCCTTTACCGAACCCTCTATGGAGGTCGACATAGAGTGTATAGCCTGTTCGGGGGAGAACCCTGGATGCAGGATATGTAAAGGTACCGGCTGGCTGGAGATAGGCGGCATGGGTATGGTCCATCCTAATGTCCTTCGGGCGGGAGGCATAGACCCGGAGAAATTCAACGGTTTCGCCTGGGGCATGGGGCTGGATAGAATCGCCATGCTTAAGTACGATCTCAGAGACCTCCGTCCTCTTTTCGAGGGAGATCTCTCCTATCTTCTCTCTGGGAGGAATAGATAAATGCTGGTGTCCTGGAATTGGCTCAAAGAGCTTGTGGATCTCTCTCTGGACGTTCAGACCGTGGCCGACAGGCTTACCGTTACGGGAAACGAGATAGAGTCCATAACCCGCCCCTGCGGCGATCTTTCAGGGGCGATTGTGGCGGTGGTTTCGTCTCTATATCCTCATAACTCCCAATCTCTCTCCGTTGCTGAGCTGGATACAGGGTCTGGGATACGTGTATGTGTTACCGCAGCGACCAACTTAAAAGAGGGGGACATGGTTCCCTACGGTCCTCCAGGGTCGGTTCTAGCCGATGGCTCCGTTCTTGGGGAGAGGGACTTTGACGGTGTAATAAGCCAGGGTATGATGCTCTCCGCTCAGGAGTTAGGCGTCCCGGATATAGCCGACGAATACGGCATTCTGAGGCTTCCTGAAGATGCTCCTGTAGGGGCTGATGTAGCGTCCTACCTTAAGCTGGACGACCGTGTTTTAGAGCTTTCGGTTACCCCTAACAGAGGGGATATGCTCAGCATGAGAGGGATCGCCCGGGAGGTTGCGGCACTGTTCCCCGAGGCCTCTTTGAGGGATAGAGACGAACCGGTATCTTTAGGACAGCCTAAGTGGCCGGTGGACTTCAACGGAATATACCTGGAGGACGATGGATGCCCTGTCTACGCCCTTGGGATGGCGGATAAAGTCAAAATAGGATCCTCTCCCCTTTGGGCCAGGATCCGTCTGGCTCTGTCGGGATTAAGGCCGGTGAACAACGTTGTCGACGCCACCAATATGGTTATGCTGGCCCTGGGGCAGCCTCTCCACGCCTTCGACGCCGACAGGCTTCCCAGTCCCTGTATTTCCGTTCGGTCCGCCCGGGAAGGGGAGACTTTTACGACCCTAGACCACAAGGAGAGGGCCTTGACCTCCTCCGATTTGGTTATATGCAGTGGGCAGACCTCCGTGGCCCTCGCTGGGGTTATGGGAGGGCTGAACTCGGAGATCGAGGACGGCACCTCCAGGATATTTCTTGAGAGCGCGTCTTTCGACGCTGCGAGAGTAGGAACTACTTCCCGTCGTCTAGGTATTCCCAGCGAGGCCTCCTATCGCTACGCTCGAGGTGTGGACGTAGAGCTTCCCGAGAGGGCTCTGTGCATGGTTATGTCTCTGCTGTCCTCCTGGGGGTGTGCCTCAGTGGCTCCTGGAGCGGTGGTTGCCAGACGAGGCGGAAGAGACCCTATTTCCGTTACCCTCACGGAGAGGAAACTTCATCGCATCGCTATGTGGTCCGATATGGATCAGGCCTCGTCTATTCTGGATCGGCTCGGTATGGGCCTGGTTTCTCAAAAAGACGGTGAGATGACTTTCTCCGTCCCCTCTTACAGGCCGGATATCTCTATAGAGGAGGACCTCATAGAGGAGATAACCAGGATTAGAGGTTACGATTCTATACCATCCAGGATTCCTGGTTGCGATCACGGACGGGGGCAGATCGGTCCTGTTTCCTCGTCGATGAGGGATCTGAGGTGTCAGGCGATCTCCAGAGGATACGTGGAGATAGTTTCCTATAGCTTCCATTCACCTCGTTACAGGGATATTCTGAGATTATCGGACGATCCAAGAGGTGATATGATACCTCTAAAGAACCCCCTCAGCGGAGAGCTTTCCATGATGAGGTCCACCATGGTTCCCGGTTTTATAGAGTCTCTTCAAAGGACGTTGAAATCGGGGTGGCGGAGCTCCGTAAGGCTTTTTGAGATAGGAAAGGTCTTTTCCCCTGACGGTTCATCTACCTACGAGAGGGACCGGGTTGCCGGTATGGTGTATCCCGGAAGGGACAGGAGAAGTCCCTATGGCCCAGGCTCTTTCGACGATCTGCTTTCCGTCAAGGCGGATGTGGAGGCCCTGGCCCTTCAAAGAGGACGGTCCTTTCAGTTTGTCCAGGCCCGTGAGCCCTTTGGCCATCTTGGGCAAACCGCCCATATCGTGTATGATGGTGCGGTAGTTGGATTTCTCTCGAGGCTAAAGCCCTCGGTGGAGAAGGAGCTTGACCTAGAAGGGCCTGTCTACTGCTTCGAGTTCGATCTGGCTCCTCTGGTAGGGGAGGGAAACCTGTCTTTCTCAATTTCCTCGTCTTACCCACCAGTTTACAGAGATATATCCCTTTTGGCACCTATGAATACGTCGGTGAGGCAGGTAATGGACGGCATAAGGGAAATAGCCGGTCCTCTACTGGATTCGGTGGCGCTCTTTGACGTCTATATCGGTAAAGGCGTGCCCGAGGGCAAGCGGAGTCTGGCCTTTTCCATGTCCTACAGAAGCTCTGAAAAGACCTTACAGGACGAGGAGGTCGATGGACTTCACCGTCAGGTCAGGGCTGGTCTCGAGAGTATAGGTTACGTTCTGAGATAAAAACTTAAACCTTCATAGGAGGAATGAAAGATGAACCTGGAAAACATGGAGCAGCTTATCGATAGTCTAGGAGAAAGGCTTAAGGCCCTCAGGGAATCCAGGGACCGATTGAAGGAGGAGCTGGAGCAGGCAAAAAACCAGCTGAGAGAGAAGGAAATGGAGCATATCCGTCAGGAGAAAGAGAGCCAGAGACGGATAGAGCAGCTCGAGAGGGATAAGATGAGCCTTCAGAAGGAGAAGTCCAACCTTGAGTCCAGGATGGGGTCTATGTTCGGAAAACTCAAGAATCTGGTGCCTACGGAAGGTACCGATAGCAAAGGCTAGAGGGGAGATTAGGTCCTTTGTCGGAAAAAAGCCGCCAGGAGACAGTACAGATAGGTCGGTTTAGCTATAACGTCGAGACCTCCATTGACCGTGAAACCTGGTCCAGGCTCATGGCTTTTACCGACGACGTTATATCAAAGACGGACTCGAAAATGCCCTCCGATCGCAGGCTTCTTCTGGCATGGCTTAACCTGGTCTACTGGGTAGATACCCAAAATGGCCGCCTTAAAGATATGCTGGACTCGGATTCCGATGATAAGGAGGATGATCGATGAGCCTTGCCATGGTGGTGGATCTGGTTTTTCTTTTTGTTACAGCGATCCTGGTGGTGAGAGGGCTTCTGAGGGGATTTCTGGGAGAGGTGATCTCCCTGATGGCGACGGTCGGAGGGGTGCTTCTAGCCCTTCGATTCGCCGATCAAGGAGGGGAGATGGTACTGGAGTTTCTCCCCGAGATCTCCTCTACCGTGGCAAAAGGCGGGGCCATGGTCGCTATTTTCGTGGTGACCGCCCTTATCGGCGCTATCGTCGGTAAGCTGTCTAAGGCTTTTTTGAGCCTCGCTTCTCTCACCTTTCTAGACAGATTGTTAGGTGTGATGGCAGGCATGATAAAGTCCCTGGCGATCCTGATGGTGCTTTTCGTCGTATTAAACCTTTCTGGTCCTCTCGTGCCCAGGGATTTGGCGGTAGAGAGCAAGGCGTTGGCTTTGGCCAGCTCTATATGGCCCTACGTCGCTCCCTACGTTATCAGCTCCGGTCTCATACCGGAGCCTGCGACTACAGGATCGGTGCTTTGATATGTACGTGTCAGACAGTGTTTTTGAGGTTTTGGAGATAGAGAAGATACTGCACCAGTTCGCTTCGTCAGCCCGAAGCGAACTGGGCATTTTTATGCTTAAAAACTCCGAGCCTATGGTGGATATGGAAACCGTTCGTCGCCGCCAGAGGCTAATAGATAACTATAGGCGTTTTCTCTCCCTCTACGGGGCCCTTCCGTGGGTCTCAGGTATAAAAGAGATAATGGGTTTTGTCACTGCTGGCTTGGAATCGGGGATGATGTCCGGGGAGGAACTGGTTTTAGTGAGAAACCTCCTCGAGCTTGCGACCAGGATCAAAGAGTCCCTCTACGCCGCTAAGGAGGATTTTCCCGAGCTGGCCTCCCTAGGGAGGAAGGTCAGGGATTTTTCGGAGGAGATCGAATGTCTTTCCGTTTTGGACGATAAAGGGATCCTTGAGGACGGGGCATCTCCTAAGCTGAGAGACATCAGGGATAAGCTTTCGGATCTCAGAAAAAGGGTCCGAAAAGAGGGTAACTCCATAATCAACGGCTCTGGAGCCCATATGCTTCAGGAGAGGGTCCTGTCCATAAGAAACGGACGATCGGTGGTCCTGGTTCGTCAGGAGTTCGTCGGCCGTTTTCCGGGCATACTGGTTGACAGGTCGTCTTCAGGTAACTCGGCCTACATGGAGCCTAACGTGATTATTCCTCTGAACAACAGAATAGTCGATATTCGTCAGGACGAGCTGGAGGAAGAACGGAGAATCCTGAGAGAGCTGACTTCTATGATAGTTTCCAGAAGAGGGGCTATCGACGATGCCCAGGAAGTGGTGGCTACCGTGGATATGCTCTACGCCGTTTCGGAGGTCATGGATAGAAAACGGTGGATTTTACCGGACATGGTGGATTCCTCGGGGTTCAAGTTTTTTAGCGTCTATCACCCTATGCTAGGAGATGGAGCGGTGCCTATAGACGTCCGCTGTGGAGGTCCCTTCCGAATTCTAGTTGTGACAGGCCCTAACACCGGAGGAAAAACCGTTGCCCTCAAGACCGTCGGGGTTGCGGTGGTTCTCGCCTGGAGTGGACTTCCAATTCCCGCCATGGAGGGAAGCCAGGTGGGGCTGATATCAGCACTTTTTGCGGATATAGGCGATGAACAGAGCATAGAACAGAGCCTATCCACCTTCAGTGCTCACCTCAAAAAAGTGGTTCAGGTCCTTGACGAGGCGGACGAGAAGTCCCTTATCCTGCTGGACGAGTTAGGTGCCGGTACCGATCCTCAGGAGGGAGCTGCCCTCGGGGTGGCCCTTCTGAAGACCCTGAGAAGAAGGGGTTCCCTGGTTCTGGCCACCACCCACCATAATCCTATAAAGAAATTCGCTACAACCGCAGAAGGGGTTGAGACGGCCAGCGTCGATTTTGACCTTCAGACCCTTACCCCGACCTATCGGCTGATAATGGGTATACCGGGTCAAAGCAACGCTTTAGCCATAGCGGAGAGGTTGGGAATGCATCAGGAGGTCCTTATAGAGGCGAAAAAAGCCCTAAAGACAGGCGAGGCCTCGGTAGAGGTTATGATAGGAGAGCTTCAGAAGAAGACTCTGACCTTAGAGTCCCTTGAGCGTTCCTTGAGTCAGGAGAGGACCTCTATCGAGGAGGAAAGACGTAGACTACAGTCTGAGAGAAAGGACTTAGAACGACAGAAAAATCGCTCTCTGGTCAAGGCGGACAAAGAGGCGGAAAAGATCGTCGAGGAGGCCCAGAACAAGGCCATAGAGATGCTAAAAGGGCTGGATCAGGCGGCTAGATCGGCGGCCCATCGGGAGCTTGGTAAGCACCGTGAGGGCCTGGCTCGGTCTAAAGAAAGGTCAAGGGTACGTCAAAGCGCCCTGGAGGCAAGAGAGATACTCGAGAGAGACCCTGTCTCACTGAAGGCCGGTGACGTAGTCCAGATATCCGGGTCGTCGGTTCCCGGGGAAATACTCTCTCTGGAGGGTAAGAAAGCCCTGGTCCTCATGGGGGGGCTTAAGGTAGAGGTCGATCTAAAAAAACTGGTTCCCAGCGATAAAAAGATAAAATCCGAGGTGTCCGGGCCGGTGTTGTCCGTCAGTCGCCCTGTAGGAGTGCCCAGCTCTATCATGGTCAGAGGGATGACGGTGGACGAGGCGATGCCTCTCGTCGCCGACTACCTGGATAAGGCGGTAAGAGCTGGATACGGCGAGGTCACGGTGATACACGGCAGAGGCGAGGGGATCCTCCGTAGAAAGGTTCAGGAGCTCTGCCGCAGGCTTCCTTACGTCTCCAGTTTCCGGCTCGGAGAAAACGGCGAGGGAGGCTACGGAGTGACGGTGGTCAACTTTAGAGAGTAGCCAGACACTTGACCTATCGCCTCTTTCGATGTATCCTGTCACGGTGGTTTACGTGCGCCTGTAGCTCAGCCGGATAGAGTGCTGGCCTCCGGAGCCAGAGGTCGTGGGTTCGAATCCCGCCGGGCGCGCCACTTGCTACTTTAATCTAAGATCATCAATACGAAAAAGTACGACAAAGCCCGCAGATGCGGGCTTTTTTGCTATACTGACAGTGACGTTGGGGTGTTTCAATTTGACTAGGTTCGACATCTAACGACACCTCACCGGACATAATACCGTACAACGTCTTTTCTTACACCGTACAACGTTAACGGGGGAGGAGTCAGTATGCTTACCGATATGGCCCTGCGCAGGGCGAAGGCCCAAGAGAAAGCTTATTTGCTCACCGACGAACGAGGGCTTTACGTGGAAGTTCGGCCGACCGGCCGGAAGTTTTGGCGGCTTCGCATATGGGAGAAGGGCAAGGAGAAGAAAAAAACTCTTGGCGAATATCCCAACGTATCCCTAGCCGAAGCCAGGGTCATGAGAGACAAGCTAAAAGGTGGGGCCTTGGCAGATACCGACATAGACGTCTCCTTTAAGCAGGTGGCGTTGGAGTGGATCAAAAACAAAGTCCAGGGTATTCAGACGGATAAAAACGCTAAGCTCGTAGAGTCCAGATTGAGCCAGTGGGCCTTCCCTGTGATCGGGGATAAGCCAATGGTCCAGATTACCCCTCGGGACGTCCTCGATGTCCTGCGCCCTATAGAAGCGGAGGAGAAGCTTGAGACCGCCCGGCGGGTGCGTCAGATAATAGGCCAGGTTTTTCGATATGGGGTAATCACCGGACAATGCGAAAGAGATATAACCCACGACCTTCAGGGAGCCATCAGGCCGCCCAAAGTGACCCACATGCCTACCCTTACCTCTCCTGAACAAATAGGAGGCCTCCTGAGGGCTATAGATACCCTAAAAGGCCAAATCAAGTATACGGTGCTGTTCCAGATCTACACCGCCGTAAGACCGGGGGAATTGAGACTGGCAGAGTGGGCCGAGATCGAGGGAGATCTGTGGCGCATCCCAGGAGAGCGTATGAAGATGAGACGCCCCCACTGGGTGCCACTGTCAAAGCAGGCTGTGGAGGTTATTGAAAAGCTGCGTGTGATATCGGGGCGATCGAAATACCTATTCCCCGCCGTAAGGGATAAAAAACGTCCTATGTCGGATATGACGGTGAACGCAGCTATCAGGCGTCTCGGGTACAGGAAAGATGAGCTTACAGGGCATGGTTTCCGAAGCATGTTCTCAACGGTGGCCAACGAGAATAACTGGCCACCGGACATCATCGAGCGGCAGCTGGCTCATGTCGATAAAAATACCGTTCGGGCGGCGTATAACCACGCTGAGTATATGCCCCAGCGGAGGGAGCTTTTGCAGTGGTGGGGAGACTGGCTGGATGAGCAGAGAGGATAAAAACGAAGGGCCACCCATCGGTATAGGGGGGCCCTTTATACTGCTACTTGTACGTTTCTCATGCACCCGAATGACTGCTTTTCATTGGCTTTTTGCGGGAAAGAAAGTCCTTCTGATACTGCCAAAAACTCACTCCCATCGGCCTTTTCTTGAGCGGTATAGGACAGAGAGTAAGTCAATGATTTGTAGTCCTTATAAAGAACGCGGATCTCTGGCGTATTGTCGTAAGAAATTGCCCAGGGTATCGTTATTCTTTCTAGTGCTTGGGAAACTGTTTTATGGTCATCAGGCCCATAGAAATTATCGTAAAGGCCCTGCCCTTTTTTGTAGTATGGGGGATCTAGATATAAAAAATTACGTGAGTCCTGAGGAAGCTGCTCTATCAGTTTGACGGCATCCATGCGCGTTACCTTTATCTTATCTCTCTTTGCTGCTATGTTTTGGATCCTCCTTACAAGCTCGTCTTTTTTAAAACGAGCGTCAAGCTTCCACTCTCCCTCTTGATTTTTCCCTCCGATAACCCCCCCTTTGATAATCCCCGACCGGTTGGTCCTGTTCAGGAAAAAAGTTGAGAAGGCTAAGTCCATGGATCCAACCAAAGAAGAGGCGTTTGCCTGAATTTCCTTTTGCCTAAACCATTCTTCCATAGACACGTGGGTGTCATGTATCTTCCTAGATAAGGCTTCCGTATGGTTTAGAACTGCATTCCAGAAGGAGAAGACCGAAGCGTTTAGATCGTTGATGTGTATTGTCGATGCATATCCATCAAAAAGCAGCTGGAGAGCAAGTGCAGCCCCTCCTGCATATGGTTCAATGTAGTTGATCCCTATAAGGTGATTGGCCTCTATAAGGTTTTCTATGAATGGAACAAGCTTTCTCTTCCCGCCTGGATACCGGAGTGGCGTATAAAAAGGCATGTAATCACCTCCTCCCCGCTATCCTATCACGGAAATAGGCGTTTGGGCATGCTACTTTTGATCCCATAATTTTTCTATAAAATCCGACAGAGTGTCCCATGTATTGTTAAGAGTAGTAGGGTCAACTATCATTTTAGAGTTATGTACATATGCGTTTAATGTCTTTGTGGAAAAAAAACTGGCAGGGTTGCTAGTCATCACTTTTATAGGATGTATTTGATTTTCGGTCATCATATTGTTTTCTTCCATGTATTTCATGCATGTATTTATTTTTGCGTGCAGTGGGGTATTGTCATTGAAATGAAGCCCGCTTTTTTGCATAAATCCTTCTAAGCTTAATTCAAGAAACACTCGAATAAGGACTGCGCACGCATTAGGATGTTCTCCAGAATTTAGCTTTTTCAACTCCCTAAAGATGTCGTTTGTTCTGTGTTGGTCTATTGAGAGTTGGAAACTCGATGGGATAAATTTCTTTCTGTTGCTAGCTGATGGCTTGGTCCTTTTTTTAGTTTTTGTTGTCGATTCAGAATTTTCAGGAGTGGTCGAGGAGTTATCTTGGGAATGCTTTGACTTGTTAGGCTCCGTTTTTCCCTCAGAATTGGTCTCTAAGGACCATTCCTCTCCTTCGATAGAGGGTTTTATACCCAGTCCCTCAACGTAAGCTAAGCGATCCTCCCTCTGTTTGATTCGGTTCAAGGCCCCAATTTGGGACAAATCAGCAACAACTTTTTCCATTAAGGGTTTGAACTGATCTGGAGGGACTTTAGTCCTTATAGGATTAGTACCTGTAATTCCAAGAGTTTCTCTTACTTCTGGAGTTCCTAAGAGTCTTTGTAGGTTGGTTATAGGGTAATCATTGTCTATTTTTACTCCGTTTTTCCCTAAAAAATCAAGAATTTCTGTGGCATTTTTATTCTTTTTATTCCCACCTGATTGCTCGAATCTGCTTTTGGCTCTCGCACTCCATTGGACAACACCTTTGCCTTCGTTTTCTCCGGTATGTTTAAGGCTCATCCATCTGGTAGCATCTTCTCTATTGCTAAAAACAACACAGAGAATTTTTTCGAAAGACTTTTTATCAAGGGCGAGGATATTTTTCTTTTTTATTTCTAATGCAGTTTTGTCTAGTAAGGATGGATTATTTAGTATTTTTAATGCTAGTATCCTTCTATTGCCCTCGACTACAGTGAATTTTTCTCCTCCATTATCACTGTCAACGTAGACCGCAATGTTGTCGAGAGGGCTTAGATCATTTTTTGAAATGTCAATTGCTAGGTTAATGATTTTGTCGCCTTGATCTTGAATCAATGCTTCAATAGATTTTTCTTGTGTTAGCTTTTCTCCGGTTCGATAATTGCTAGTATCAAGAAGAATATCGTTAAGGTTTATGCTTTGTATTTTTGTTGTAGGCATTAAGATCTCTCCTTCTTGTTAAGCAATAGGTCTGTTTGGATATAGAACTTTTGGTGAGTGTTTTTTCAAAACTCAATCCTAACTTCCCCTCTCCCAACCACCGCTGCCCCCGTCGGACCCTTCAGCGTCATCCCGGCGTAAACTTGGTGGTGAAGTACCTCATGGTGGCGTTAGCCTCGATCTCCTGAGGGGCAAGTAAACAGAGTTGAGTTTATTTGCGACATCTCGCTTGACAGACTCTGATCTCTTTAGGTGCGTTTCTATAGGCCCTAGCTTCTACAATAAAGCAACTCGAAGAAGGGTGGCATCTTTGAAAGATTGTTTCTCTTGTAGTTTCTTCAGCTGCACTTGTTATGTCTTTTTTTATTCCGTCTAAGCTAGTGCAAGCATTTACGATATATTTAGGGCTATCGCTGGGGATGGATTTATATACGTCTGCTAGTCTTTCTTTAAATTTTTCCCTCCCACCCTCTTGCCATATTTTATTAAAAACATCATGTTTTATTTTTTTGTTCGTTTTATTTTGTGTTAGTCCTAGCGAACACTGATATTGAATTGCATTGATGAGATAGATATAGCATTTCCCCCACTTATCCATTTGTATCGTCATGCTTTTGATGAAATAGTTTTTTATGTTCTCGCCTGTTTTCCCTTTGGCTGGACGGGGTTTGTTTATGGAAGTGGCTTCTGTTAATAGAAAAAATTCGGCTACATGGGGAGATTCTAAGATTAAAATGAAAACAGGTTCTTTTTTATTTTTTGATGTTTTTTTATAACGCTTAAGTTTGTAGCCCCCATTTTCCTCCTCTACAGAAATCCACTGATCTTCGCACTTGCAGTCACAGAACAATGGAGCGTCTATATTTTCAGAGTACCTGTCGAGTATCCTTTTCACGGTTTCTTCGTATCTCTCTTTGTCTTCCATTGCCTACCTCTCCTCCGATCTACTTTCTGCCCCGGCCAAGCTGATGTTCTCCTCTTCTCGAAGGATGCCTTAAAGGAAGAGTCATGAATTGCTTTTGAGGTTAAGATCCTGTTTTATTATTTCACAAAAATGATGTCTAATAGTTCCCAGTCATCGTTGCCCCTATAGTGCATCTTAGCAATGTAGTATGTGCGGATCATTGCCCCCATAGGGTTTTGACTGTCGACATAAGATTTTATTACCCAAGTGGAATCATCTAATTGCCTTGACTCCCTATCAATGAAAGGAAATTTGGCAGTCGATGGGCACTTTAAATAGTCTTTTACAAAATTTTTCGACCATATGAAGGCTGCTATTTCATCTCCTACATCTTCTTGGGGGACGTATGGCTTATGCTGTTCCCTTGCCGGAGGTTTTACCTCAACTGGCTGGGGCCTGTCTGCCGTCGCCAAAGATACGGCTATCGCGAGCGGGATCAGCACAGCTAATATTGCCCAGTCGCCTTTGCCCCCCACAGAAAGAGGCTCCCCTCCAAGGAGTCCTTCGGAGGAACCCTGATCGTCTCTCCCATAAAGGATTTGACGGACCAATTCCCTGGTCTTTGGCGTAGGCCCCTCTTTAGTGATTGCGCGGGAGATCTCTTTGTACTTTTTGTCTGAGATTATTTTTGCCTCTCGGACCTTGTAGACGATGTGGAGTAGCTCAGGGACGCTGATGTCCTCAGAGACATGATAGGCTTTGAGAGGAGCCCTCTTGGCCTCCTCTAACTTGCCCTGTATATATCTCTTTGCAATAATTATTCCTACTGGGATAGCTATCATAGAAACCATTAAGATGGCAGTCCATAACATGAGACTCATCTCCTGCTCGTACTAACCCCTACCCAAATCCGCCACCCCTGGCGGTGTTATCCCCCAAACTCCTCCAGCCTGATCTGCATAGCCAGAGGGCTAACTCCGAAGATCTGCGCCAGTTGCCTTGTGTCATGCTGATGCCTTATCGATTGCAGAGCCGTTTTAGGCATTAGCAGTTCTGCCGCAAAAGCGTTGGCGGCCTGTTCTTCCCAGGGCGTCCATGCCTCTGGTGAGTCCAGCGAAAAGGCCGCCTGATGCCCGAGGACGTAATGTCCCAGCTCGTGGGCTATGGTGAAGCGACGACGTTCGTAGGGTAGGGCGGTGGAGACCAGGATTATCTTTCGGTCTCCACGTATAAAGAGGGTTCCATCTATGTGGGTAGCCTCGCTATGGCATATCTTAATCCCCAAACTCCGGCAGAGATTGCCCAGGTGAATGGGGATCATCCGCTCCATCCCATGTTTACTCAGCAAGTTTCGGGCCATGACCCGGATTCTGGTTCCGTTATTCCTCATGCTTGCCCCCGTTAGCTGTCTGCTATGGCATTGATGGTTCGTAGCTTTAAGGACTCGTCTTCGTCCTCGTAGATGAAATCCGTTACTATATCCAGCAGCAATGCTTTGTCGATCTTTCCCGCCGCAACGTTGGCACTGATGTTTTCCATCTCTCGGATAAACCTGCTTGCGCAATACAGATACCCATTATCCAGCAACATCTGGGCACATAGAACTATGGCCATCCTTTTGTTCCCATCTTGGAGCATATGGAACTTGCACACGGAGAAGAACAGATGGGTAAGTTTTTCTTCCATGGAGGGGTAAAATCCGTCGTCCTGGATAAACTCCAATACCTTCTCCAGTCGCTCTTTGCCATCGCCGATAAAACCGCAGCTACCACCTCCGCTTGCCTCGACGGTCTTCTGGTAGGTCTCTATGACCCGATCTATCGTGAGGTAGATAATTTTGCCCATGCTAACTGCGTTCCTTGAGGCGTTTCATGACATCGCTGGTCTCTTTCAGCCTTTCAGCAAGCTCCATGCTCTTCTCGCCCAGGAACCGCTCGAATTCTTCCCGACCGAGTGGCGTAATATATTCCTCTAGCTGGAGATGTAGAGCGTCCCGGAAGACTAGGTCTCTGCTGGCCATCTTGCGCCGTGCGTTATCTATGAGAGGCTTCCAGTGTGGCTGTGACTCAAAGTCGGAAAAGAGGGCGTCCGCCTCCGCCGGAGTCAGGCAACGTCTCTTTGCGTTGGATTCTTCTCGTAATTTCGCCGCAAAGCCACATTCGTAAGAGGCGATCAAGTCCAGAATCTCCGAGTACAACGTGTCCCTCAGATTTTCCTTCGTTGCCAAACTGAGGATCTTTCGGTATTCAGCGGCCTTCTCCTTGAAGATGCTGACGTATATCTTGTTGGTGTAGTTGGGGTACTTGAAGTTCCCTGCGGAGACGCAGTCTTTAAGAGCGTTGGTGAACTCCTTCCGATAGCTGCCCTCCTGAAAGGATGAATGGATAAAATCCTCGTCTCGCTGGTTTATGTACTTGGTCCCTCCGCCAGCTCGAAAATTGATCGTATCGATGACGATATCAAGGATCAGCTGCCGCAGAAGTTTTGCCCTTTCGCTTTCTGTTACAAGCATCGCCAGGTTTAGAAATGCCCGGAAATCGAAAATACCCAGCTGAGAAATCTTCTTGATGCTCCCGAAATCTATTTCGGGAGCATCCATCTCCGAAAGCTGTTTTTTCAGTGATACCAATGCTTTGCCACGCAAAACGACATAGCCGTTGGAATAAAGCTCTTCTTTGTAGTCTTGAAGGTAATTCTCTATTGTTCTAGTGTCTATTTCTAGGAACTTAGCTACCTGTTCTTTGAGCAACACAAACTTATTCTCGAACGGTATGCCGTTGATGCCGGTGGCTTTCTCTATCTCTGCCAAGGCAAATGAGTTGTTCAGTATATTTTGCCTGTCTACCTTTGACTCCACCAAACTCCTCTTCTCAGCTTTTGTCATAAAAATACCCCTGTTCCCGCCTAGTATTCGTCGGTGTGGTCCTCGAGTTCTATCTGGCCTAACGCCGCCTTGAAGAGGGTGACTAGAAACTCTCTATCCTTGGGCGCAAGCCTGGTGGCGTTCTTGGCCACTCTCCTGAATTTCAGCACGATATCTGGGTCCTCTGCCGCTAGCATCTTGATCAGAGTCTCCAGATCCTCCTCGCTTTGCCCCTTCTTTTCAGTCCCGTGGTTTTCCCCATCCCGCATCGACAGATATCGCCCATAAGCCTTGATGAGGCGATCCTTTATCTTGTCGTCCGCCCGATCCTCGTAGATCTCCATCATCTCCAGATCTTCAACAGGGAGGTTGATAAGAGCGGCCGCGGCTTCCAAGGATAGCCCCGTCTGTTCCCTCATCGGGCGAAGTATTCGGTCCTGCCCCTTCGTTGCGCCAGCGGGGGAGGGGTCGTCGGTTTCGCCGTTGAGATATGAGGAGGTTGTCTTTAATGCCTTGGCGATCTCTACCAAAGAGTCAGCATCAGGGACCCTTTTCCCTCCCTCATAGTTAATAACCGTATTCCTGGAAATCCCCGTGATATCAGCTAGATCTTTTTGGTTTAGACCTGCTTTTGCCCTTAAGCTTTTCATCCTTTCCGCTAAAAAGCCCCCCATGAATTCACACCCCATTCTATAAATAGATTGTCGCCAATCGTAGGCAAAACGCAAGAAGAATATCTTGTGCTTTTGGGGTTGACATACGTATGCTTTGGGTGTATTGTCTCATCAAGGCACACGATAGTGTGCTTAATAGGTTCTAGGAAAGGAGGTGTGAGAAGTGATTGACTGGGCGAATATCCTTACTCTTGCAAGGAGTAGGGCAGGAATAACCCAAATTCAGGCAGCAGAAAAGACGGGGTTATCAAGGAACACAATCATAAACTTTGAGAAAGGGCGTCGAATCCCAAGAGCTGACGATCTTGAGCTTCTGGAGAAGGCTTATGGGCAAACCTTTATCGATCTATCGGAATTAAACCCTACGTCCCCCCGGGATCAGGAGGAGATAGCATCGTCCTGATCCCAGAGACTAGGGGAAAGTTTCTAGTGGGGGAACTTAGGCGGGTGGTGGAGCTTTTAGCCAATCTAGCACTCCGTAGCGACGAGCCAGGGGAAGTGCTGGAAATGGCCCAAGACATTGTGGACGGCTTCGCAGACGAGGAAGCGACACAGGCGTTCGTGGAGACTCTCCGGCTGTTCGTCGCCGTGGCGAGCCAGTTTCTGGGAGCTGTGGAGGTTAGAGAAGGGAGGGTGAGCGCATGAAAGAGAAAACCCCCGCAAAGAGCGGAGGCGTTCAGTTCACAGCACGACTACAAGAGGACACGATAAGGCGGTTGCGGTTCATCGCCGCTGACTCAGGAGAGTCTATCAACGAAGCCCTTAATCGTCTTCTTCTGGCGGCAATGGGAGAGTGCCGTATTTCTGTTCCCAACGATCTACTTTCTCCTGGACAGCCTCAGTAATCAAGTCGTTCTGAGATACGTTCTTAAACGCCGAAATCACTCGGATCTTCGTGTGAAGATCGTCAGGGAGACGTAACGTGATCTGGGACATTCCGCTCACCTCCTAAAAAAGATTCATTGACTCATTGACACCATACAGCGTATCGGTGTATAGTGTCCAGTATCATAGACACCAAAGAGTCATTGACACCAAGGCAAGGGAGGTGCGAACATGGAAGTCGTCGTTTCGACCCTGAGATGGCCGGTCGAGGTTTACCGGGAACTCAAAGCTAAAGCGGAGCAGGATGGCAAGTCCATCAACCAGACCGTGGTTGAGTGCGTCAAGGCAGATATGGAGAGAGGGAGGTAGGGAGCATGAATAAAACAGTATACAGTTCGGATGAAGCAAGAGAGGCTCTGGAAGGCGTTTTGGAGGGGCTGTCAGGAAACATAAACGGGGTGGTTATCGCCATAGATACAGACAGCCATCTTGGGATAGCCGAGTACGGGGACTCTTTGACGACAATAAAGATGCTGATCAGGGTAATCCAGGCGCAGGTAGAAAGCACTCCGAAGGACATAAGGATCAACATATATGAAGAATACAAGAACCAGCTGGACAGAATGATAGAGGAGGAGAGGTCTAGCGACATTTCCCCTCGGGACAGAGAGGAGATGTGAAGCATGACCCAAGAGCCATTCAGGATACAGCCTGATTTACAGGCGTACATAGACCCACTCTCGGAGGAAGAACTTCGGATGTTGGAAGAATCGATCCTTGCGGAGGGGGTTAGAGATCCCCTAGTGGTCTGGAAAGAAGAAAACGTCTTGGTGGACGGTCACCATAGGAAATCCATCTGCGACAAACATGGAATCTCATACTCGGTGGTCTATCGGTCCTTCGAGTCAAAAGAGCAAGCGAAGGCATGGATGGACCTGAACCAGCTGGGACGACGCAACCTATCCAGAGATCATCGGAATGAGCTTATCCGGCGACTGGCGGCTAATGGAGTAAGGCAGAAGGAGATTGCGGAGAAGGTGGGGCTTACGAGAACGGCAGTAAACAAGATAGTAGGGGGTGTGAAAAACTCACATTTACCCGACGAAATAAAAACCCTAAACCTTAACCAAACCTCAGCATTAGCGGAACTAGCAAGGCTCCAAGCGGAGATAGATAGCCTCCTCACGACGAAGAAAGAGAACCAGACCACCGTTGAATACCTGCGTCGGAAGCTGGCAGAGAAACCGCAGGAGATCGAGGTCACCAAAGAGGTCACCAAGGAAGTGGAGGTCGTGAAAGAGGTCCTGCCGATGGAGACCCAAGAGAGGTTGAAGCTCCTGGAGGCAAAGGAACGGGAGGCAACGGAGAAGCTCAGGGAAAAGGAGCGGATAGAGAGGGAGTTGCAGAAAGCCCAGCATGAGTTGAACCAGTATCGCTCCGTCGAATCGGATCTGAAAGCCATGGAGAAAAAGAAAGCCCGGCTGGAGGAGGAGATCCGGAAGGTCAAGGAAGAAAAGGCTTGTAGCGTAACAGAGGTCACCTTCACCAGGATTATCGATTCCATAGAAAAGGCGGGGATGGTCAAAACGATGGTCACCAACATGGCAGAAGAGGGGACCTTAACGGAACAGCAGTTGGACAGGCTTTCAAGGTGTTTACAGAACCTCATAGCAGAGGCTAAAGACGCTCTAATTGTGGCAGAGACGATGCGCCCAAAGGCATTACGTGGAGGTGGGATACGTGTTCTCTAGGAAAGGATTGACGCCCAAGAAGATAGACGAGCTGATCAAGTATGGCAAGGAACCGGAAGGCCTGACGACAGATCTAGCGGTTATAGCCTGTCAGGAAGCATTTGCAACCCTCTCGGACACGGAGGCCAGGCATATAGCCCAAAGCACGATCATCAGAAGTCTCCTTCGTGATCTGGGGATGGTCTCGGTAATAACCGCCGGTGGTGTGAGAGCCTACAGGGATTTTGATTCCCTCTCCTCTCGCGAGCTCCTTCAAATCAGGAGCCAGGCAAACAGCCAGATCCATCAGGGACGAAAGAAATTTGAGATGGCCACAGACAAGATCAAAAAAGTGGCCGAGGCCGCCGCCAAGGATAAGGCCAAGGGGCAAGGGCGATTCTTCACGCCAGAGGAGATCATCAGGCAGGTAGAGAGGGAGCTACAGCAAGGGCAGACAGATGCTATGTAGAGAAGGAGGTGGCCTCATGAAACCGGTCAACAAGGCATATCGCAGATACTCCAACACCATGGCGATCCACGTGCAGGGGAGAGTAGTCGCCCTGGCAGACTGTGACACCGCTAAGGCCGTCCTGGCGGTAGCTAAGGGCATGAGCGAAGAGGCCACGGTATATGACCTCTTCAACAAAACTAAAGAGATGGGACTCCATTCAGACGAGCTTTGGGAGTGGGGGTTGCCAGAAAGAAAGGAGGCCAGACCATGGGATTAGATGCGGCCTTGAGCGAGACGATGAAAGATGTGCTGATGCCACAGTTTGAGGCTCTTTTGTCGGAGATGCAGGTAATGAAAGAGGCTATTGATTCGTTGAGGCAGGAGATCGACTTTATCCGTCACCCCGACCGGATCATCAAGAAGAAGGAGGCGGCGGAGCTATTGGGAGTTTGTAGTCGGGAGATCGAGCGGATGGTGGCTAGGGGAGACCTACCCCAGATGAAGCTAAACGGCAATAAAAACAGTCCAGCTCTTTTCTACAGGATGGATGTTCTCAGGCTGCTGAAGGTTCCCGAGCCCAATAGGGATATCACACAAAGGAGGTAAAGCAATGACGACAGAGATGGAGCGACTGAAACGTGCATTCGAGGCAAGCGGGACAGCGGTGTTCGAGACGGGGGCCGGGCAGGTCCTGATCAAAAACGGCAAGATGGCAGGCAAGGACGAGGCTCTCTTAGACCTTTGCGAGGTGATGGGGATATGACGAAAGAGCTGATCTGTTTGCTGGTGGCGAACGGTCACATCCGGTATGGCGATCTTAAGCGTAGGGCAAAGGTTCGGAGGATCGTCAAGAGAGCGGAGCGGATCATCAGAAGGACGCTGGTATGTGGTGGCTTGTAAGGCTAGCCAGGCTGATCAAACGGAAGATATGGGGCCCTCGGTGGTATGAGATTCCAAGGCACCGACTAGAGGTTCCCATCAAAGAGGTCCTGCCACCGGGGCAGGTGAGCAGGTTGTATCAGGAGGTTAGGAGATGAACGGAACCTGGGGACATCGGAAACCCAAGGAGATAGAGGACATTTGCTTCATCCCATACCAGATGAAAAAAGAATCCGCCAGAAGAGGCGAAGCTAACCGGCTGAGGTTGGCGGAAGAAAGGAAAGTGAGTAGCTGTGAAAACTCCCAAGAAAAACCTCACCATCCGGCTAGATCCTGATGAGCTTGAATGGCTTGAAGGAGAAGCCAAACGTCAAGTCAGGTCAGTGGCCGGATTGGTGAGGTGGTTGATCGCTCAGTACAGAGAGAAGGAAAACTAGAACGGAATATTGTCCGTCTCTCTTTTTCTAAGAAGCTCTTTGTATTCGCTGACAGTCATAATCATTCCCTCATCAGGGAAGTAATGCAGGCTGTTTTCAGATAGGTACTGATTCATAGAGTTCGCAAGGAAAAACAGGACTTGGTTAGCAAGAGGACGCATTTCTCTGTCTGCGATCAATTGAAGTTGCTCTCTCATCTCGTCTTCTATACGGATAGTAAGGTTTTTTTTCGCCATGCTTACACCTCCTATGATGGCTCTCTTTGATTGCTTATTATAACATGAGCGTTTTTCTGCAAGCTATTTGATTGCGTTTGATGTTGACAGCAATCGTTTCGAGTGCTATATCTAAAGCAATCTAAAGCAATGCGATTGATGGAAGTGTCCGAATGTGCGGTCGAGATTATCACGAGTGCTCAGACGAGAAGATAGCGGCTTGCGAAGTGGGATATGGATCATCACGGAGGAAAGATAGAAAGGGTGAGAAATGAGATGGAAGGACTGAAGGTGCTCGAAAGTGGTTTGGTTCCGGTCTACAGGGATTCGGAGTGGCAGGTAGTGGATGCTCGGGAACTGCATGGGTTCTTGGAGAGTAAGAGGCAGTTTGGAAATTGGATAGAGGATCGGGTTGATAAGTATGGCTTGGTAGAGGGGGAAGATTACGTTTTGGTTTTTAACAAAACTGGTAAAAACCCCTCAGGCGGTCGTCCCGCCAAGGATTACCTCCTAACCCTCGACGTCGCCAAAGAGCTCTGCATGGTGGAGAACAACGAGCGGGGGCGTCAGGCGAGGAAATACTTTATCGCCGTCGAGAAGGCATACCGGGAAAGCCTAGTGATGATCCCCAGGGATTACGCCGCCGCTCTTAGAGCACACGCAGACGAGGTAGAGCGCAGAGAGCTTGCGGAGAAACAGAGAGACATCGCCATCAGAACGAAAGCGGAAATCGGGAGTCGTCGAGAGGCCACCGCCATGGCGACAGCATCCTCAGCGGTCAGGAAGGTCACGTACTTGGAAGATCGTCTAGGGGAAGGGAAGAACTGGAAACAGTGTAAGGCCGTTCCCTGGGTGCTGGATTACTTCGCCCCGTCCAAAGGCATGTGGTCGGTTCTGGGCAAGAAGATGGCGGCTCTTTCGGTGGATATGGGCTACGAGGTCAGGAAGATCGAAGACGAGAAATACGGCAACCTCAACGCTTACCACGTGGACGTCTGGGAAGAGATGCGTTGCCGGGTGGATACAGACCAGAACATGATGGGAAAGTACAGAAGAGAGCTTGCATCATGAGAGTAAAAAAGAGCCCCGCTCGGCGGGCACCGAGACAGGGGCAAAAGCAAAACACTTTCAATGCCTCATTTTACCACGAAGGGAGCCGATAGCAATGTGGTTTCCCAACCCTAGAGATTACGACAGTGCGGAGGACTATTACCGGGACCGAGATGAGGCTCTAAGAGAGACCCAGAACGAGGAGGAGAGACCATGGCGAGACGAATAGACCTTACGGCATCGATGATCAGGGCGTACAAGTCATGTCCCAAGCTATACGAGTTCCAGTATATCCACATGCTCAAGCCAGAGAAGACCCCTACGGCATTGGAGACCGGAAGCAACTATCACGCTCAGCTTGAAAGGCTCCTCACCGGGCAGGGCATAGACGACACGGGACTGCCGGGGATCATGGCTGAGGCTTTCGATAGGTTCATACCCTGGCGGGATTGGAAGATAGCTAAGGTCGAGGAAGAGTTTGACTGGGCGATAACTCCCTTCCTGCACATGAGGGGCAAGATCGACGCCGTTTGTTCAGATGGGATTCCTGTTGAGCATAAAACCGCAGGACAGAGCATCGGCACAGAGACGACCTCAGGGCTGAAATACGTAAACCATTTGGCCTGGGACGATCAGGTGTCCTACTACCTGTTGGCTCTCTCCCTCCTGAGGGATGAGCCTGTGACAACCGTCAGATATACGGTATGCCAGAAGCCCTCCATTAGGCTCAAGCAGGGCGAGACCGAGGAAGCATATCTGGATCGGTGCAGGGAGTGGTACGACGATACGAAGGTCAGGTTTTTCGAGGTGCATCGATCGAAAGAGGAACTTGATAGGACGGAAACAGAGGTTCGAGGGCTGGCGAGCGAGATCCGGCGGAGAAAGATTTTCTACAGGAATCCCTCCCATTGCTCCCTTATGGGGTGTTCCTACGCCTCTATATGCCTGGACTACGACCCGGAGATCATAACGGGATTCGTGAGGAAAGAAAGAGAAAGTGAGGAGCTTGCGACATGCAGATTCTAAAGGCAAAGGATATCAAAGCGGACAAACAGACCCTTTTTGTATATGCCCCTCCAGGCTTCGGGAAGACCACCCTGCTGGGCGGGTTGCCCGGATCTACCTTGATCGTAGACGTGGACCAGGGCACGTCAGTCCTACAGGGCAACGCCAATGTGGACATAGTGAGGCTGGAACCTTCACTTAGAGACCTGCCTGAGTTGCTATCCATGCTGGAGAAAAAGAACGACTACGACAATGTCTGCATCGATTCTCTCTCCGAACTTGAACGGGCCATGCTCACCGCCTATGGCCGAGATGGAAAGAACGACGGAGCCCCTGAGATGGGGCATTACCTCAAGGTCCAGTACAAACTTGCGGACTACTGCCGTCGCTTCAGGGCCCTGAGTGGAAATACCGTATTCACCGCATGGGAGGAGCTGAGGGAGTTCGTCGCCCCCTCGGGGGAGAAATACACCCAGGCAAGGCCTCTCCTCGGGGGAAAGATAGTGGACCTTATCTGTGGCCTGTGTGACGTGGTCGGTAGGGTTGTCATATCCCAAAAAGACAGAGAGAGGTACATCCAGCTGGAGGGATCGAGCACCGTGGTGGCGAAGGACCGCTTGCAGAAGCGGAGATTTTGTAAATTTGAGGAGCTGGTATAGATGATCAACTGGAGATTTAACTCAAACAACTATGACCCGAACAAGTCTTTCGAGTTGGTTCCTGTGGGAGACCATAGGGTCCGTATAGAAGAGGCTGAGGAACAGGTCAGCAAGACCGGCAGGGACATGATCAAGCTGACGTTGGCGGTTTCAGGACATGGCTCAAAGCTCTTTCACTACATCGTGTTCATGGAGGATCGGCCAGAGATCACGGATCAGAACCTTGGGCAGTTATTCGATTCCTTTGGCATTCCCGTTGGGGACATGAATCTCAATAACTGGATAGGCAAAGTGGGAGCAGCCAGGGTGAAGCACGAGCTATACGACGGCAAGCAGCAAGCCAGGATGTCCTACTTTATCCTCCGCTCCAAGCAAGGGGACCTTCCTCCCTGGGTAGAGAAGGGCAACGGAGCTTCCTCCTCCTACAGCACCCCGAGTAACGCTCCAAGATCGTTCAGGGAAGATTACGCCGCAGATGAGGAACTTGTTGACGTCCCATTTTAAACTGCGCCCATATCAAGAGGAATGCCTCGCCTCAATACCGGAGGTCGGGGCATTCCTCGTACAGATGGCCACAGGGCTCGGCAAGACGGTCACGTTTTCAAATATCCCCAGAAGGGGACGGATGCTCCTTCTCTCCCATAGGGAAGAGCTTGTAAGACAGCCAGCGAAGTATTTTCCCTGTTCTTTCGGCATAGAGCAGGGGAAGAACCGGTCAAGAGGTGAGTCGGTAGTCTCCGCCTCTGTTCAGACCATCTCCAGGCGGCTGGAGCATTTTGGACGTGATGATTTTGACCTGATAGTGACCGACGAAGCCCACCACGCCGTGGCAAAGACCTACCGCAGGATATTCGACTACTTCCGCCCCCGGCTTCACGTCGGCTTTACCGCCACCCCCAACCGGGCAGATGGCTTAGGCCTTGAGGGGATTTACGAAGATATCGTCTTCGACAGGGATCTCCCTTGGGGGATAAAAAACGGCTGGCTTTCGGATATCTACTGCATAAGGGCACGGATAGACTTCGACATATCCCAAGTGGCCAGACGGCTAGGAGATTACGCCCCGGGAGAGCTTGAAAAGGCGGTGAACATAGAGAGTGCCAACCAGGCTATCGCCGATGTCTACAGACAGTACGCCAAAGGTCCTACTCTTATTTTTGCCGTCAGCGTAGCCCATGCCAGAGCTATAGCGGAGAAGATCCCCGGAGCGGTGGCCATATCAGGAGGCCAGGACAGGAGCAACGCTGTGGAGGCCTTCGCAAGAGGGGAGATCCCCTGTTTGGTGAACTGCATGGTCTTTACCGAGGGGACCGATCTCCCCGCCGTGGAGACGGTAATCATAGCCAGGCCAACCCAGAACATCGCTTTATATACCCAGATGGTGGGGCGAGGGACCAGGCTAAGCCCAGGGAAGGACCACCTCACCTTGATCGATTGCGTTGGAGTGTCCGAGAGCTCCTGTCTGTATACCGCTCCCTCTCTCGTTGGGCTTGAGCCTGAGCTTATACCTGAGAGGGTGATAGACGAGGTTCAAGGACCTCTTTTCGATCTCCCTGAGATAGTAGCGAGGGAGATGGACAAGCCGGAGTTCTACATCAAAAACGTGGAGTACGTAAAGCTCTGGGCGAAGAAGATGAAGTACCAGCTACATGGGGTCAACTGGTTCAGGATGCCCGATGGCTCGATGGTACTGAGCAAGCCCAAGCTCAGAATCCCACCTCCAGACCACCTAGGCCGAATACACCTCTGTAACGGCGAGGTCGTCAAGGCCCAGAGGGTGTACGACAGGGTCTACAAGTGGCTGTGCCGGGATCACTCCGACTCCAGGGCGTTGTGGGATGTAGGTCGTGCAAGGAACGGATGGGGGGCCTATATGGCGACGGAAAAACAGAGGGAGATGGTTTGTCGCATGTTTCCGGAAACCGATGTAACCAACATGACCAAGTTCGAGGCTAGCCAGATTTTGACGAGGGTCTTCAATGGCTAGGCGAGGATACCGGTTCGAGCACGAGATAGACCGCGTGATCGCGTATTTAGGTAGTTGCGGCATCCACGGACACAAGAACCACGCAAGGAGAACCGTGGATGGAGTTTTTTTAGAGGGGGAGCCTTTCGACTATGAAGTCTTCTCCAATGGGAAGCTACATTGTTTTGACGCTAAAGAGAGCAAGACGGCCAGATGGAGCCTTAAAAATGCAAAGCCCGCTCAGGTGAACGCCCTTATCCAATGTGCTAACCACGGAGCTGAAGCCTATTTCCTGGTTCATTTCGAGGGGAGTGGGGTGAGACGTTTTGACGCTGAGCAGGTTAAGGCCGCTATGGCAGCAGGGAAAACCTTCCTGACGGCCGATGAAGGGAGGCCATGGGATTGGGAGGAACTGACAGGATCCAGAGGATCAAGGAAAAATACAGCGTAATCTCCTACGCCAGGTCGGTCCTGAATATCCCGGTCCGCAAGACAGGCGATCGATGGAAGTCGTTCGGCGGAGGATCCAATCCGACCTGTGTAGCCTTCTATGAAGACTGGTGGTACGACTTCAAGCTTTGTGTGGGTGGCGACGTAATAGACCTCTGCGCCGTCGCCAGGCACAACGGAGACAAGGGAGCGGCCATAAGGGAGCTCGGCGGAGATGATCCGGGATGGCGGGAGTACACCCAGCGATTAGGTGACATGTGTTTTAAGTGGCATGAGAGTCTGGAAGAACGACACCGCCTCTATCTGTATCGGCGAGGAATCCGTAAAGAGACCGTAGACCGTCTAAAAATTGGGTTCGATGGTTCTCGGTTAGTGATTCCCTACTGGAAAAACGGTTACATCGCTTATTACGTATCCAGAGTTTTATCACAAGACGTGAAAAAACAGGGCGAAATTATCACGGATACCCCCGAAATTATCACGCCCGATGATAATAACTCTAGTTCAGATTCAAAGAAACCAGTTCCAAAATACAAAAAAGCCCCCTTGGATGGCATGAACGAGAACATACCCTGGGGATTGAACACCTTGGACCGAGACAGTTCAGTTTTAGTCATCACCGAAGGGGCATTCGATGCCCTCTCCTTTGAGCAGGAGGGGTACAAAGTCCTGTCCCCCATGGGTGGCCATTTCAACAAGGAATCCCTAAAGCAGGTCCTTGATATCTGCAAAAGCCAGGAGACGGTGTTCCTCTGTTTTGATTCAGACGACGCAGGGAACCGGTTCCAGTCGAACATGTCCCAGATGCTTTTCCGACACCACGTCAATTTCCGGTGTGGAACCCTCCCTGAGGGGGTTAAAGACGTCTCGGATTACTACGCCGAGGCTGGGGATTTGAGGGAGCTTGTCGCCTCTGCCGAAGACGGGATAACCGTCATGTGCCGACGTCTGACGGATCGACAAGAGTTCAAAACGTTTATATTCCAGGCCGCCAGATATGTAGGAAAAGCGGAGCTGGTGGAGCTTTTCGACCTCGTTAGCTTCCCTAAAAGCTGGCTGGATCAGGTCAAGAAGCAGGCCTTATCCCCCCCACCGGAGGACCTAATCGTCAGGGAGATAAAGGATAAACACAGGCTCAAGTTTTTCGACGCTCTGGGGTTCTACGAATACGACCAGGGTGTCTGGAAGCGCAGGGGAGACAGCGAGATCAAGGGGTATATATCGGAGGCTCTAGGGACCTACAGGTCTGGTGGCAGGGTGAGTTCTATTTTCGTCCTGCTGAAAGCGGAGACGGTCTCGACGGAGCGGTTCAACGCTCAATCTGTGTTCAACTTCAGGAACTGCGTTTTGGATCTGGAGACAGGGGAGCAAAAGGAGCATTCGGAGACGTTTATGTCCTCCGTCCAGGTTCCCTACGACTACATCCCCGATGCCTACGCCCCTAGGTGGGCCTCCTTCGTCGAGGATGTCTGTCTCGGAGATGAGCGGCGGATAGCTTTGCTTCAGGAGATCGCCGGGTATGTCCTCTTCTCGGATAACTCCCTCCAGAAGTGTTTCTTCCTGATAGGGGATGGAGCCAACGGCAAGAGCGTTTTTTTGGATATCCTGGCGGACCTGTTCGGTCTGGAGAACGTCTCCAACGTGGAGATGAGCGGGTTGGTCGAGCCGTTCCAACGGATTCACCTGCTGACCTCGATCGTCAATATCTCCACAGAGACCAGGACGGACGTTAAGGGAGCCGAGTCGATCTTCAAACAGATCGTCGTAGGCGACATGATAAACGGTTGCTACAAGAACAAGGACTTTTTCACCTTCCGGCCCAGGACCAAGCTGATAATCGCCGGAAACGAGTTTATTCAAAGCCGGGACACCACGACAGGCTTCTTGAGAAGGATGTGTTTCGTAGGGTTCAACGCTAAGTTTACAGACTCACCGAAGCTGGAGCACGGGGAGAAGAAGGCAGACAAGGGGCTTACGGACAAGCTGAGAGAAGAGCTGCCAGGCATCTTCAACTGGGCCTATCAGGGGTACAAGATCCTGCGAGAAGCGAAGGAATTTACGGTGACCGGTGATCAGAGCGAGCTAATGGATAGCTTCATGAGGACCACAAACCCTCTGATGGGGTTCATGGAGGAGACGGAGCTATCCGGCAGGATTCCGAGGTCTGAGCTTTACAAGATGTATAAAGACTGGTGCCATGACGCAGGTCATGAACCTATGAGTAGGACTAAGTTTATTCAGAGGTTCAAGCAGACCATAAAGCAGGTGGGAATTGAGGTGTCTGAGGCAAAGTCCGATGGGGAGAGGCAGTTTATTTTCCCCAGATAACCCAGGGCACTTAGGGCACTTACAGGGCACTTATAAAAAGCACAAGTGCCCTGTCTAAACCCTTGCTATTACTGTCTTTCTTTACTTTAGGGCACTTAGGGCACTTTAAAAAGAGTAGTAAGTAAGAAAAGAGGGAGTAAAAAAATATACTAGCGGTAATAGGTTTACCCCCTCAAAAGTGCCCTGAAATGGTGTAACCCCGGTGTTTGCAATGCTTTGTCCAGGGCACTTATAAGTGCCCTGTGGAAAAGGAGGAACTCAATGTGGTCTTGAATATAAAAAAGCAAAGCAATGGGCTGTACACGGTCGACGTGCTGAGGTTTGAGTCTCTTGCCTCGGCAAGGGACTACGCTACTTGCATGTCGAAAGCTAAGGGCTGCGAATATTTTATGTCTCCGGAGTGCAGGGAGGAGTGGGAGAAGGGGCCGTGCAATGTTGATGGAGCTTAAATCATCTGTGCGCCTGAGGCTCCTGAAGGACGAGCTCTTCCGGGCTCCGACGGTCTCCCGGCGTTCCGAGATCCGGCGGGAGAGAGCCAAAGGGGGCCTTTTTAATGGACAAAAGTGGACATGGAGAAAGGTTATGAAGGGCCTCTCTCTTTTTAGCGGTATAGGTGGGCTAGACTTGGCCGCTGAATGGGCAGGCATAAAGACCGTTGGTTTTTGCGAGATAGAACCGTTCCCCGTGGAGATCTTGAAAAGGAGGTGTCCGAATGTTCCAATCGTTGACGACGTGCGAACAGTGCATGGAGACGGATGGAAAGCAGTTGACATTGTTTTCGGAGGATTCCCCTGTCAGGACCTCTCCGTCGCAGGGAGACAAAAAGGATTGTGGAACGAAGACGGAACACCTACAAGAAGCGGACTCTGGTTTGAAATGCTCCGAGTTATTCATGAAATCCGACCCCGTTGGGTACTGGCTGAAAATGTCCGTGGAGCAGTCAATAAGGCCCTCGATACAGTGCAATCCAGCTTGGAGGAAGAAGGCTACAAAGTCTGGAGCCTCGTCATACCTGCTTCTGCGGTTGGTGCGCCCCACAAACGGGAGCGATTATTCGTCGTCGGAGCAAGGGAGGATGTGGCCGACGCCATGTTAATCGGATTACAAACGGAGAGGCCCGAACAGAAAGCAACAGGGGCTGCCGGATGTGATGTCCTTGTGGAGGACCCCGGACGCCAATTGCTCCAGGGGCGCAAGTTCACCGGAGCGGATGAATATGAAGGAGAAATTGGGATTGCCGATATCTCTGAACGATCAGGTAGCACATATTGGCCGACCCCCTCAGTCTGCGGAAACAACAATCGAAAGGGGTTGAGTCCGAACAGTGGCGACGGACTGGCCACGTCGGTCAAGCTCTGGCTCACGCCTAAGACGCCGACCGGTGGGGGAAAGCCGGAGAGATCCACACCCGGTGGGGGGCTTCGGAAGATCGAGGATCAGGTAGCTCAGGTCTCGTCTGGGCAGCTTAATCCCGATTGGGTCGAGTGTCTTATGGGATTCCCCCTCGGCTGGACCGATCCTGATTGCGACGTGCCAGCATTGCCTCCCGGTTGGCCGATGCCGATGGGGGTCACCCAGTACGAATGGGAACCTCCAAGGACGGTGAAGGGGATGCCGCATCGATCGAAGAGGTTGAAGGCCCTTGGCAACGCCGTAGTGCCTCAACAGGCGTATCCCTTGTTTCGGGCGATAGTAGAGATGGAACGAATGAGTAGAGAAAGTGAGGTGGCGTGATTTGTTTATCGCAAACAGCATATCTTGCAATAGCAGTTATTTTAAGACCCGTCAGGAGGCAAAATGGGCAGCTTTTTTTACTTTATGTGGCTGGGAATGGACTTACCTACCTGGGGTCTTCGGGGAATGGGTCCCTGAGTTTTCTATCAAGGGAGCTTCGGGGGATATCTTTGTGGATGTGCAGTCAGTAAGCAGTGTTCCTCGTGCTGCTTTGAAGGAGATACGCAGGGCAACGGCAACCCACCCTCTCCACTGTTTAGTCTTGGGGAAGTCTTTCCTTCGTGCCTCTTTTGACGATGAGGTCAGGATGTTGGGGTGGGAGTTATCACCGTCAGAGATACTAGACCTCCCTTTAGATGATGATGATATCGATGAAGAGGATGCGTGGGATCAGGTTGTTTTGCGCCGGTGGGAGGGAGCCCCTGGGTTTTGTTCATATCTTGGTGATTATACGGACAGAATTAGTGGGAAGCATGATGGCAGCGACTGTTCTTGGGGCGAAGAGTGTGAGAGCAACGACGAGCTTTTTTTCTCACAGCTCTGGCAGGAGGCAGATGAGGCTGTAGCCAGGGAAGCAGGAGAATATAGGCGTAGATGGTCTGTCCCAGAGGGCGGGGAGACTGGGGCCCTGCTTCACAGAATCATGCTAGCGATGCTGGATGAGGTTATTCGGAAAGCGAGTGGTAACGAGTGAGCAACAACTTCACAGGGAATCATGAGGTGGACCCTAGCGTATGGGCGAAGGAGCTTTGCAAGCAGCACCCGGAGATAGATGAGGACCGGCTGATTGGATGGTTTGCTAACTCCATTATGGCCGGGCGTGGGAGAAGTGGGTGGTGCGCCCATGACCGTGGTTAGTCCCATTTTGGGGCACACCACCCTCCTCTACGCCTGCCCCCACGATCCCATGAGACAGGCTCACGCCTGGAGCGAGAGAGACGCTGAGGTGGTGATAGGGTGCCTCAAGTGCCCGAGAGAGTGCCCGGGGCCGGACCATGTTGTTGACCTCAACAAAATGGACCCCGACGGCGAACTATGGGAGGAGCTTAGGGGTGCTATATGATCCAGGATAGTGTTTACCGCCAGGTGATCGATCTCTTCGGAGCTGACCACCAGATGGATCAAGCGATCGAGGAGTGCGCTGAGCTTGTCGTCGCTATCAGGCACTATCGGCGTGGCAGAGCCAGCCTTTCCGACATAGCGGAGGAAATAGCGGACGTGGAGATCATGATGGCTCAGCTTAGGCACGTGGTTGGGGATACCCTCGTGGAGAGGGAGAAGGCGAGAAAGTTG
>NZ_FXBB01000029.1 GCF_900177735.1 Dethiosulfovibrio salsuginis
CCCCAAGCCGAGGGGGCACAGGACGTGCCCTCCGAGGCGGTTCGTACGGAACAGGCAGGTCGAGTATACGATTGGGCGAAACAGGGCGTAGGCGGGACGATCTCTCCGAGGGGACTCAAATTTGAGTTTTTAGAGATTCCCATCAATCATAGGCCCTTTTAGAGGGGATCTCAAGGACGCAAAACTGGACCTTAAGGCCTGTTAGGAAGACCGGGTTTAATGATACAATAGGGAATATACGGACTAAAGGAGGCAGGGTAAAAGATGACTTTGATTATCGTTTTAGGTGTAATAGCGGTTGTAGCGGTGGTGTTTATCTCCATCTACAACGGACTGGTCAAGAAAAGGACCATGGTGGAGGAGGGCTGGAGCGGCATTTCCGTCCAGCTGAAGCGGCGGCACGACCTGATACCCAACCTGGTCAACACCGTTAAGGGCTACGCAGGACACGAGAAAGACGTTCTCGAGACTGTCACCCAGGCGAGGGCGGCGTCGGTAGGGGCGGGGTCGGTAGGGGAGTCAGCCAAGGCTGAGAATATGCTTACCGGGGCGTTGAGGAGCCTTTTCGCCGTAGCGGAGGCCTATCCCGACCTGAAGGCGAACACCAATTTCCTCCAGCTTCAGGAGAAGCTCTCCTCCCTAGAGGACGAGATTCAGATGGCCCGTCGATACTACAACGGGTCGGCTAGAAACCTTAATATAGCCGTTCAGTCATTCCCGAGCAACATAATAGCCTCTATGTTCGGCTTCAAGAAGGCCGACTTCTTCGAGCTCGAGGACCGATCGGAGGCGGAGGTCCCTAACGTGGGATTTTAACCTTATGAAAAAACTCAGATTTAAGGCTCTGGTGCTATCTCTCGCCCTGTTCGCCCTTCCGGCGACGGCGGCGGAGGTCATCACCGATTTTCACAGCGACGTCAAAATCGACCAGGAAGGGGTTCTCCACGTCACCGAGACCATTTCGGTCAACGCAGAGGGAGTCCAGATCAAAAGAGGTATATTCAGGGACTTCCCCACCGACTATCGGGGAAAGGACGGAAAGACGATCACCGTTCCCTTTAACGTCACCTCGGTGACCAGAGACGGCAAGGAGGAACCCTGGACTACCCAGGGTCTTTCAAACGGGGTGAGGGTTAGGATAGGGTCGTCGGAGGTGCTTCTACCGAGAGGAGAGCATCGCTACACCATATCCTACACCACCGCCAGGCAGATAGGCTTTTTCGACGAACACGACGAACTTTACTGGAACGTCACGGGAAACGGCTGGCAGTTCCCTATACTTAAGGCGTCCTGTAGGGTAAAGCTCCCTCCTGGGGCGGAGGTGCTACAGCTCGGGGCCTGGACGGGGTTCGAGGGATCTAAGGACAGAAACGCCACCATGACCTCAGAGGGACTCAGCACGGCGCTCTTCCAGACCACCAGAAAGCTTTCTCCGCGAGAGGGGTTGACCATCGCGGTCAGCTGGCCTAAAGGACTGGTATCCCCTCCTGGGGAAAACGCCTACTTTCTGACCGACTACGGTATGGACCTGACCTTCGGGACAGCGGCTCTGTTGGGGCTTATCTACTTCCTATGGGCCTGGTTTAAGGTCGGTAAGGACCCCCGGAAGGGAACTATAATCCCCCGTTTTACCCCTCCTGAGGACCTCTCCCCGGCTGCGACGAGACAGATGTCCATTATGGGATTCGACAACAGGAGCTTCAGCTCCGCCATAATTTCCCTGGCGGTAAAGGGATATCTCATAATCTCCGAGGAAGAAGGACTGTTCAAGAAATACCGACTGACAAAAACCTCCACCGACAGGAGAAAGGACAAGCCCTCTAAGGAGGAGCAGAGGCTGTTTTCCGTTCTGCTCGGATCCAGGGAGTCGGTGCTTCTAAAGCAGGAATCCCACGAGATAATCGGAGCCGCCAGAGACGCCGCCAGAGACACCCTGGAGAGCGCCTACGGCCATCTTTACAGGCGGAACATCGGATACACCGTCGTAGGCATACTGCTGATGATAGCTGTCCTCGTCCCTGGAGCGTTTCTGTTCGGACGGGGAGAGGAGGACATAGCCTTCTCCCTGGGAGCGACGGCGGCGGCGACGGTGGCGGCGGTGGTGTTCTCCACTTTGATCAGGACCATGAGGCGAAGATGGCGGGAGACAAAAGGCATAAAGGCCCTATTCGCCGTTACCACTATAGCCATAGCCCTGGCGGTACTGGCGACGGTGTTCGGTCTGTCCATCCTTGTGGGCTCGACGGTTCTGTACCCTGAGGCGACCTGGGCCATGACGTTGATAGCCCTCATACCGGCTATATTCATCCCCATAATGAGAGCTCCGACCTCCGAGGGAAGGGCCCTTATGGATCAGGTAGAGGGCTTCGCCATGTACCTGAAAGTGGCGGAGGAGGACCGTCTCAACGTCCTCAACCCTCCGGAAAAAACGCCGGAGCTGTTCGAGAGATACCTTCCCTACGCCCTGGCCTTGGGCCTGGAACAGGCATGGGGGGATAAGTTCGCCAAAGTGTTGGAGGCGGCACAGGGAACCGACGGGACTTACAGCCCCGGATGGTACGCCGGAACCGCACCTCTGCACGTAGGGGCCATGGGCAGTTTCGCATCGGACCTGGGATCGTCCTTTTCGTCGGCAGTGGCGTCCTCGGCGACAGCGCCGGGGTCCGACTCGGCCTTCTCCGGTGGAGGAGGCGGTGGCGGTTCCTCCGGTGGTGGAGGAGGCGGCGGCGGAGGCGGCGGCTGGTAGAGAGAACAGGGGAGCTGGTGATATTCACCGGCTCCCCTGTAATTCTTTTAAAGCGAGATCGAAGCGATAGCCTCCGAGATGTTCCCTTATCCTGGAGGCCAGTTCTTCGTCCAAGCAACCGGACCTCACCAGATCCACCAGAGCTTCCTCCGCCCCTTTGGGCCTGTGAAGCTCCAGCTCCCTCAGAAGCCCTCCTAAAGGGTCGGGATCCTCGGAGAACGCCGCAAGATCCCCTGAAAGATTGCCCTCCAAAGCCTGCTCGGACAATAAGGTGACGCTGCCCTCTATGGGAAAGTACAGTGAGAACACCGTACCCTTTCGGGGCACGCTGTGGACCTCTATCCCTCCATTATGGGCCTGAGCGGTGGCGAAAACCATAGGCAACCCCATTCCAGTACCCTGAGGCTTGGTGGTGAAAAAAGGGTCGAATATCCTTGGAAGATCTCTAGGGGCGATACCTCGGCCTCTATCGGCCACGGAGACCTTGACGTAGTACCCTGGGGCTAGATCCCCCTGGATGGAGGGGGGGATAGGATCCTCTAACTGCACCAGGTCGGTGGACACCGAGATTATCCCTCCTTCTGGCATAAAGTCGGTTCCGTTGATGAGGAGATTGGACAGGGCGTTGTATATCTGGCTTCCGTTTCCCACTATCTCCCCGGATGGAGAGTCGAGAGACAGCCTAATGGCAAACCTCTCGTCCCAGCCGAAAGCCAGAAGCTCTACGGCCTCCCTTATTACCTCGTGAAGGTCTACCTTATGGAAGGATATCTCCCCTTTTTGGGATATGGCAAGCAGCCTTTTGATCAGGTCGTTGGCCTTAGATGCTATGTCCATCACCCTGGATGCCATGACCCTGGCGGATGGGTCGGAGGAACTTCGGCTTATTGAAGTAGCGTAGCTCATAATCCCAACCAGGTGATTTGAGAAGTCGTGAGCGACTCCGGCGGTGGTCTTGCCTAAAGTCTCCAGTCGCTCGAAGACCTCCCCTTGAGCCTCGAGCTTTCTGGTCGACGTTACGTCGCATAGGACCACCGCGACGTAGCCACGGTCAGGGGAGAACACCGACACCGTCCAGAAGGCGTTTTTGATAATCGAATGGTGTTCAAATCTCATCGGCTTGCCGGAGAGGGCGACCTTGTAGGAGGCGGGCAACATCAGGATATCCCCGTCAGGGGCTACGTCCAGGACGTTTTTACCTAATACCTCGTCCTCCTCCAGGCCTAGAAGGTCCAGATAGGGCCGATTTACCTGAGAGAACCGGTACATCCAGGGATGGCCCTTTTCGTCCCTCACCACCTCGTAGAGGGCAAAGGCGTCGGAGAGGTTGGAGAAAAAGGACCTGTAACGCCTCTCAAGACTCTCCATTTCACCTTTCAGTCGGAAGATAGACGACAGGTCTCTGAACACTCCAAGGGCCACAGGCCTGTCCCAGAGGGATACGACCCGGACGGATATCTCCACCGGCAGAGGTTTACCGTCCACCCTGGTGAGAGATAACCTAGCGTCAATTTTCCCCTTCTCCAGCAGATCTCCGTAAAGCTCTCTCGCTTTGCTCCTGTCGCCCTGGCCCACTAGGTCGATCATGTTAGAGGCCAGCAACTCATCTCTGGGGCGACCGATCATCATGCAGAAAAAATCGTTGACCTCGCTGATCTGCCCTGGCTCCTGTCCATTCTCGATCTCGTGGACCACCACACCTTCGGAGAGGGCGTTGAAAAGCTCCCAGTGTTTTTTCTCGCTCTCCCAGTGGGAATGCTCTATGCCCTTTCTGACCGAGAGGTCCATTAAGACCAACAGAGACTGGCCCACACGGTCATCCGATAGAGGCAGGATCTCCACGTCCACCGACCTTCTATAGCCATCGACACCTATGAGGCGACACTCGGAGAATATCACGTGGCTGGCCATTCCCTGAACCAGCTTTTCCTTAAAGCAAGGCAGATCCTTTTTGTCGACAAATCTGGCAAAGGGCCTGCCACGAAGGTCCTCCCCTCCCTCCAACCCCACTATCCTGGCCGCTTTATCGTTGGCGAACAGGATCTGGCCGTCCCTCTGGATCAACAGACCGTAGAGCACCGACCGAGCCATGGCGGAAGAGAGCGTATCGAAAGACATAAAAACACCTCCAGTCGTGTTACCGGGTTTTCAGACCAAGACCGAGACAGAAGGCGAGATGGGGACAGTCGCCTTTTTTCGCGAAGTCGTCGCAGCTGCACCGTTTTCTGATCAGGTCCACCGAGTACCGCTCCTCCCCTTGAGACAGCACCACGAACTCCAGAACCACCGGGCAAACCCGCTCCGAAGGGACCCCCTCAGCATTAACCTGACCGTCAAAAGACCTATCTACGGACTGGCCGTCCATAGCCAGGTTGGCCATCCTGTCGGCGTCGGAGTTATCCGACCTAGGCACCCAGGTGAACTTTAGGGAGATACCCGAGGCCATCCTCTTGAAATCGGTCGCTAAAACCTGGAGCCTAGGCTCCTTTATCTTCCACGCCCCGGAGAGCTGCTGTATGACCAGATTGCTGTCTCCGGAAAGCTCCAGCTCCGAGACACCTAGCCGCAACGCCTCCGCCAGGGCCAACGAGGCGGCCATATACTCCGCCTCGTTGTTGGTACACCGGCCCAAGGGCTTGGCGCCCTCCCAGACCTTTCGACCGGAGGGATCGAAAAGAACCGCCCCTGCACCGGCCACCCCGGGGTTTCCCCTGGATCCTCCGTCGAAATACCCCCGGTAGGCCATTTTATTCGCTCCTGCCTCTCAGCTGTCCGCAGGCGGCGTCTATATCGGCTCCCTTTTCCTTTCGGACGTCCACCTCGAGACCCAGCTTGCGGAGTATGGCGGCAAAAGGGGCTACCCTGCTGGCGGAAGGTCGGCTGTAACGTTCGATCACCGGGTTATAGGGGATCAGGTTGACGTAGACGTCCAGGTCTGACAGAAGGGCGGCCAGCTCGTAGGCGTGCTCGGTCTCGTCGTTTACCTTCTTGAGCATGACGTACTCCACGGTGATCCGAGAACCGGTCTTTTTCTGATAGACCTTCAAGGCGTCTATCACCTGGCCCATAGGGTAACGGTCGTTAACCGGCATAAGCCTGGAGCGAATCTCGTCGTTAGGGGCGTGTATGGACACAGAAAGCCCTACGTCCAGTCCCGACTCGGCGAGAGCCAGTATTCCCGGGGCCACTCCGGCGGTGGATATGGTCATTCGACGAATGCCCATTCCTCTCATCTTAGGGTGGTTCAGTATCTCTATGGCCTTTTTAAGGTTATCCCAGTTGAGCAGAGGCTCGCCCATGCCCATAAACACCACGTTCTTTATGTCCTGGCCTAACCAGGACTCCATGGCCAGAAGGTGGCCCACTATCTCTCCGGCGGTGAGGTTGCGGACGAAGCCCTGTCTGCCGGTGGCGCAGAAGTCGCAACGCAGGGGACAGCCCACCTGGGTGGATAGACAGGCGGTGTGGTGGTTCCCGTGGTCCATCAGGACCGATTCCACCTCGTTTCCGTCCAGAAAACGCCACAGGAACTTGACCGTCTTGTCCTGTGAGGTCTGAACCTTGGCGGAGAAAGGTGGCTGGACGTAGAGCTTGTCCACAAGGCCCTCCCTGAGGGGCTTTGAAAGGTTGGTCATTCTGTTGACGTCGAATATCTTTTTTTGATAGATCCACTGGCAGAGCTGGTCCGCCCTGTAGGCAGGCTCCCCTAGCTCCTCCGTAAAAGATCTCCACTGATCGTAGTTAAAATCCAATCCATAGGTCATTTCCGACATAGTATGCAATTTCCTCCTCGTTTTTTTCCCTGTATCTTATACTCCATTGTACCTCATGGCGACGAGCTTGCGTTCTATAGTCCTTTTATGCAATCATATCATCAGGGGATATGTTTACAAAAACGAGAAAGGGGAGAGGGCTTTTGAACAACGACATCATGTTAAAGGCACTTCTGGAAAACGTATCGTCCTGCGTTTTCCTGCTCAACGATCAGATACAGGTAAAGGAGGTCAACCCTTCCTTCGAGAGCGTCTTCAACACGACGATGGAATCGGTCCACGACCTGCTGTGTGGAAACGCCATCAGATGCAGCAACGCACTGGAGGAGGGGGTGCTATGCGGCAGGAGCTCCCATTGCGGGGATTGCGAACTTCGGAAGGCCTTTACGGAGGCCCTAACCGAAGGATCGTCCACTACGAAAAAAACCCTTTTCATGAACGTAGACGTGGACGGGAACAGGGTGGAGAGGTATTTCCGGTTCTCAGTCACACCTATGGACACCGACAAAGGGAAGTCTCTGGTGGTGGTCCTGGACGATTTTACCGACCTCAAAGAGGCCCATCTGGCCCTGGAGAGGCTGGCCACAACCGACAGCCTGACAGGGGTAGCCAACCACGGCACGGTGTTCACCAAGCTGGAGGAGATGTGCGCCACATCGGACCACGGCGGATCCCCTCTGTCGGTCTTTATGGCGGACCTGGATCACTTCAAAAAGGTCAACGACACCTGGGGACACAAAAGAGGGGACCAGGTCCTGGCCATAATGGCCCACACTATGGCGGAGACGGTAGGTTCCGGCGGGTTGGTGGGCCGATACGGCGGCGAGGAGTTTATAGCGGTGTTGCCGGGAGCGGACCTGGAGCTGGCGACCTCCACCGCCGAGGCGGTCAGAGAGAACCTTGAGGGTACCGCCTTCGATATTCCCGAGCTCCGTTGCACCGCAAGCTTCGGCGTGGCGGAGCTTAGGCCAGGCGAGACCGCCACCGAGCTGGTAATAAGGGCGGACCAGGCGATGTATCAGGCAAAACAGCAGGGCAGAAACAGGGTGATTCAGGCGGAAAGCCCAAAATGAGATACCCGCTAAAATCGACGATCCTGCTCCTATGGCTGGCCCTGTCGTCGTCGGCCTGGGCCCTGTCGGGAGTGGATAAAATACCTCAGTCTCCTGTCTTTCACGCTTCCTCTTTGGCGGACCTACCGATTATGACCCAGGAAGAGCAGAGGGAAAGGTACGACGATTTTAAGGAAAAGTTCTACTCCCCCTGGAGTCAGGACAAAAGCCGGGACGGCAGGGCGGTTATAGAGTGGGTGTTCGGTAAATACGGCCCCAACAGGACCTTCGGCGAAAACCTGAAGCCTAGGTCGGAGAGATGGATCTCCGACATGAAAGAACGTTCCAACCTGGACCAGGTGGACAGCGTAAGGTCAAAGGCGATAGCTCTCAGGCCGACCTCCCTCAGGCTAATGCCCACCGACTCGCCGGTATTTCTCTCCCCCGACTTACCGGGCGAAGGGTACCCTTTCGACTACCTCCAAAACAGCCTGGTCCACGGAGGAGAACCTCTGTATCTCTCCCACCTGTCCCGAGACGGCCTCTGGGCCTGGTGCGACACCTCCTACGCCTCGGGCTGGATAAAGGCGGTGGATCTGGCGGAGGTGGACGACCTCACCGCTCAGAGGTGGATGGAGATGGATCTGGCTGCGGTGGTAAAAGAAGGGACGGTGCTGAGAGATCTCCGAGGGAAGGCCCTCTTCCGGGCCAAGGTTGGGGCGGTGTTGCCCGTTAAAAGGCGAGGGGCGACCACCTTGGAGCTAGAGGTTCCCACAGGGGAAAAGGGCAGAGCCGTAGGCACCGCCGCCAAGGTCTCCATGGAGGAGGTTATACCTATGCCTTTGGCAGCTACCCCCTGGAAAGGGGCTTTTCTGGCGGAGCAGGTCCTGGACGAGCCTTACGGCTGGGGAGGATTTCTGTACAACCGGGACTGTAGCGCCACCACCAGAGACCTTATGGCCCCCTTCGGGATCTGGCTCCCTAGAAACTCGAGGGCCCAGGCCCAGACCGGGAAGGCCATATCCCTGGAGGGGATGAGAGCAGAGGACAAAAAAAGGACCATCGTCGAGAAAGGGGTGCCCTTTTTCACCCTCCTAGGGCAGCCGGGACACGTTATGCTCTACATAGGGTCCTACCGAGGAGAGCCACTTATACTTCACAATATGTGGGGAATCAGGACGGAGGAAAACGGAAAGGAAGGTCGTTTCGTGGTGGGCAGATCGGTCATATCCACCTTAGACGTAGGGTCGGACCTGCCGAACCACTCGGCTGGCAGGCTCATAGTTGACAGGATAACATCCATGAAATTTCCCTAAAGAGAACCTCTAAAAACTCACTTTCGAGTCCACTCGAAGAGATCGTTCCGCCTACGCCCTGGCCTAATCGTATAACGCTAGGCCAGGGCTCAGACGGGACTACCTCCCTTAGCTCTTTTGTTTTTTATTCTCCACAAACTCGAGACTCATCTTGGTCAGGATTTTTTCAGCGACAACAAAAGCTTCATCTAATACCTTGTAACGAGCCTCCCTGTCATGAACTCCATGAGCTTTTTCCACTAAACACGAAAGCTCTAGATGGTCAGTCTCTCTAGAGTCAAATTTTGGAAGTGAAAGATGCTTGAATATATTAGCGACCTGGATAGAGACGTTATGGCTATCCAGCCATTCTCTCACTGTTTTCGCATTAAGAAGCCCGCATAGGTAGTAAGCTGACTCTTTATCATCGAAGGAAGCAAAATAAATTTTATGGTCAGGAATAAAGACTCGCTCACCGTTTAAGGGCATATCGTACGAACCTGCAACAGCGGCATAGAAACCGGAGGACATCTCAGGCCAAAGGACCTTCCAAGGCTTAAACGTGTAATCCCCTACATTATAGACGGCTTGATAAGGGGCGTCCTTCATCTGCCTACGGTAAGTTGAGCGCGCTCTCAATAAGGATTCAAAGCCCTGGAACCAAGATTTTGTCTTCTTGAGCCCTTTGCTATTCAGCCTCTCCTCACAATTTTGATAAGATTCTTTTGAGATTCCGTCGTTAGGCAAAAAAGCGTACAGACGCTCTTCCCTGTAATCTGGGTTATTTAACTTCAAGTAACAAGCTTCGAAATCGCCAGCCCCCTTGATAAGGGGATAAAGCAAATCAGGTTCGACCCACTGTTTTTTTTCAGCCCCAATATCTTTTCTGCCAGCACCTGGGCGGCTTTTTACCTCCACAAGGGTTTCGTTATGTTGAAGGATAGGAACAAAATAAACGCCATTCAAATCGGAGGTTATGCCTTTTCTTCCCTGAGTCCAATCGCACTCAGAGGAAAGGTATTTTATTGAGTTAAAACGGCCCTCATTTAAAGTTGCCCAAGGGGATCCGTTTTCGCCTACCGGAAAGGCCTCCTTTCGTTTTGGTTCAATAGTCTTAATCAAGTCCTCGATCGCAATTGACGATGAGATAGCCTTTTTATGACCAGGCCTCACATCCCATACCGTGTATGGCACAGGATATCTAACCGAGTCTCTTGTCTTTTGAAATACCGCCACAACGGCATGGTTTGTAACGTTCTCAAAGGGTTTTAACCTCTTAAAATCATCAAGGTGAAGAGGCTGTATAAAAGCGGAATCACTTTGTGATGGATTAAGTTTAAAAGTTCTAAACCCAGAGGAAGAAGGATTTTTAAAAAGAGTGCCGGTAATGACAAAGGCAAGAAGGCCATCATCCTTCAACCATTTATCAGATACTGAATAGGTGATTATAGCGGAGATGTCCAGCTCGTTACCACCGTGACGCTTGGTGCTCGAGAAAATACCATATTCTTCACAAGTGGGCTTCACTCTTTCCCTGTAGGAGTCAGGTAATTTTGACCAACGAACCCAAGGTGGGTTTCCCACGACACAGTCAAACTCACCGGCATTTGCAGACCAAAAGAAGTTCCGAACGATTTTAAACCATATTCCGTTCCATTTTTTACGATGGAGCTCCAGTATCTGGTTATAGGTACAGGACAAAGGGCCCGACCATTCCGACGCCTCTTCGGTCTGAACACCGCCACACTTGATAAGGGCCTCCATAGCCCTGTCAAAATCGAGGCCAGATTCGACGTACTCAGACATTTTTGAAAAAACGTCCTCAAGACGATCACGATTTAGCGCAAGCTCAGAGGGTATCACTATATCCAACTTGGCCACTTGGCTGCCTACTTTGTACTCCACCACTTTTTGATTCCCTTTCGGGTTTTGAGCGGGAGAGTAAATCGCATCCGCAAGCAACACCGGTAGCTCAATATCTACGCCAGGACAGGACTTCATCAAATCAGAAATTTCTATAAGAAAGTTTACCCGAGCTGTCTGAACAGCAAGGGGGTTCAAATCAAAACCCCATACGTTGGAGCAAAGATGGTTAAGAATTTTAGACTTATCCCAGCCTTTTTGTTTCGCCTCGTATATTTTCTTACGGATCAAGGATATTAAGAATGCACCAGATCCGCAGGTAGGATCAAGAACTTTTTTATCGAGCCAAGAACCGCTATTAGCCTTTGACAGGGTAAAATCCACCAACCAGTCAGGTGTATAAAACTCACCAAGAGACTGGCGGAGCTTTCCCGGAACAAGCCCCTGATACAAATCTCTTAAAACGTCTCTCGTGTGAAAAAGCTGTCTCAAGCTATAAAACGACAACACGGACAAGATTTTTCTCAAGCCATTTAAAAGGAGTTTGCCCTGTTCCTTCTCCTGTTTTGCCACGTCTAAATACCAGCTAAAAATAGACTCCTCGACAAATCCTCTGATGCCTGCCCCCTCAAAAATCTTCGATCGTTCTATCTCGTATTCCAACGATTCAACGAGCTTATCGTCGCTCTGTATGGCGGACATTGTCTGGGCTGGGAAGTCAAAAGAGGTTAATCCATGAGACGACACAATCTCAGCGGCGAGTAGCTTTATCAATATGGAATTATACGTATGAATAACGAATAGACGTGCGGACAACGAATCCTCTTCTTTGCCAGACCAATCAAAAGAAAGTTCCTTTGATACCGCTTCAGATTGCAGAACCGACATATCGGCGACCTGGCCGTAAAGCGTTCGCCACTCCTCAAACAACATCTTGATTTTGTTGTTTTCCATTCCCTGTATTTCATCAGCCAAGCCGTTAGACAGACTTTGCATCAAGCCCCTTGCGTTAGCCGAAGTGTGTCCAAAGTCACCTAATAGATTTTCGCTAGTCAGAGCCTTTCTCTTGTCAGAGATAAACGCGTCAATAACCATGTTAACGGCGTACAGAGAAAACGGAATAAGTTGTTGAGACTGTATTTGATTACCGATGACTTGAGCAAAACAGACATGCTCTCCATCAATAGCGACACCGATGAAATCCGATTCTGGAATACCTGTTTTTTTCGATTCCTCTATAACGTAAGAGAGCAACCTGTTCTCCATCGCTTCCTTAAACTTGGGGCTCTCTTTTTTCCCTTTAAACAGCCCTGGGGCCTTAAATTCGACTATAACATGATTGAGGCTAGCGTCCTTTTTGCCTCTCTCCGCGTTGAGTATAAGCCCTGTTGCCTCTTCAATGGCACTTACCCAAGCTATCCTAACCTCCTCTTCGCTTTTCCAGGGAACCTTTCGCTTTTGATCTATCTGTCTAAAAGCGTATTCTATTTTGCTTTGCATTCTACTTCATACTCCATTCCCCGTAGGTTTTACGATTTAGCGTTTTCAGGGTCAAGTCACCGACTATCCTGGATAAGGGCCTGCTAGTTTTCTTACAGAGAGCTCCATAGAAGCCTCCCTCGGTCCTCCAGCGGTTCAACCTCGCCTCTCTCCACAAGATAGGTCAGGTGAGCCGACAGGGCCCCTAGGTTCAACACGTAGCGGATCGGATCCATCCTCTTGCCGAGCCACTCCATAAGACCACCGAGGATATCGTCTCTGGTGGAGGGGGTACGGCAGAGGGTCTTCACCCTGTCGGATATGTCCAGCAGATGGCGGCGGGTCGCCTGGACCAGTGAGGTAGGGTCCTCCACCGGCGTGCTGTGGCAGGGGACGAACCACCGGGCCTCCAGATTTTCCAGATAGTCCAGTGTCACAAGCCAATCCGCCACGTCGGCGACGAAGAGGAGGCCGTGTCTCTCTATCATGTCCTGACCGAAGAGGGCGTCGCCTACGTAGGCGACTTGGTCCGGCGTAACATACCCAACCATCCCCGGCGAATGGCCTCCTAGATGGACCACCTTCAACCCCGTACCCTCCCACAGGCCCGATCCAGAAAGGCCTAGATCCACTTTACAGGCCGGTGCCATGAGAAACTTGTTTCTGAGGGCGGAGAAAGGGGAGGCCCCCCACAGAAAGGCGGGCTCGTAGAGAGGCTCCTCCAGAAAAGGTCTCTCCATCTCCGGTATGGCGACAGCACAGCCGGTTGCCTTTTTGAGGTAGCTACATCCCCCTACGTGGTCGGCGTGAAAGTGGGTGCAGGCGATCCAGCTGAGCTTCCGTCCGGTGGACTCAAGGAGCCTCCTGAGGGCTCTGCCGGAGGACTCATCCCCTCCGGCGTCGAATAGGACCGTACCGCCCACCGGTCCCCAGAGCCCTAAAGAGACGACCCCGGGAATGACGTAGCTATCTCCCCCCAGGTGTCTCAGCTCTAGAGCTGCCATGACAGACACCGCATCCGTGACAGGTCGTAGCCAGAGGGATACCTAAGACCACCGCCAAGAGCAGCCATCTCAAGGCTCCCTCCGGTAAAACTCCGCCAGATCCCCCTTGAGCTCTCCCTTGGCCTGGGGATTGGAGTACATCATGTGCCCTCCGTCGTAGACCTTCACCGTGACGTTCTCCGAGAGCCTCTTCGACGGCACGTCCAACCGACCTAAGGTATAGAGGATAGAGTCGTAGGTGCAAGTCAGGTCGTAGGACCCTATGGCGACGAAGACCTTCAGGAAGTCGCTCCTCCTCATGGCGCTGGCGAGCAGATCGACGGTGTTAGGATAGCCAACGAAGGTCTCGCTGCCGGACTGGAAGTTCCAACGGTATATGACCTCCGAGTTGGAGCTGAAGTACTCTCTGTCCGACGAGAAGTCCAGGTCGTTTATGAGGTAGTGCATAAAGGCGGTCTGGTAGGGAGCCCCACCTACGGTGAACATTGGGTCCTCTCCGTAGTTGTACCAGCCTCCCGGACCGGTGAGCCTGCCGTCGTAACGGCTTATCATCTCCCGGCGATCCTGGAGGAGGCCGGAGAGAAACACCGAAGTAGGGATCCGAAGGTTGAGGCTCCTTATGTCCCTCTCCGGCAGGGACGTAAACCGAGCCAGCTGGGAGACCACCTGAGACCGCTCCTCGTCGCTCAGGCCGTTGCCTTTCCACAGCGCCGCCATATAGGGACCGTTGGCCCATTCTCTGGCTTTAGATACTACATCCGACAGAGGCAAAGACTGTAGGTCCTCAGGAAGCCTTTTGTGATACCAGGCCGCCGCCGCCATTGCGGACAGGTCGTGGATAAAGGGCCTGTCGTTGCCGCTGTCGGGGACTAAGTCGCCGTAGTTAGCCACAGGGGACACCAGGATAATCCCCGACGGCATTATGCCTATGTCCATAAGCGCCGAGGCCAAGCCGGTGCCTCTGACTCCGCCGTAGCTCTCTCCGGCGAGGTAGACCGGAGAAGCCCAACGGTTCTCTCTGGTGAGGTACATCCTTATGAACTGGGCCACCCAGTGGATATCCTCTGCTACCCCGAAAAACCGGTCGTCCTCCAGGTCCGACGGACGGCTGTAGCCGGTGCCTACAGGATCTATGAACACCAGATCGGTGACGTCCAACAGGGTTTGAGGATTGTCCTCAAGGACGTAGGGGAGCCTTGGCAACCCTATTCCCGAGGGGGTGGTCCTCACCGATTTGGGACCGAAGGCCCCGAGGTGAAGAAACAGAGCCGACGAACCCGGTCCTCCGTTGAAGGCGAAGGTTATCGGTCGGTCCACAGGATCTTGGTCAACCTGGGAGTAACCGACGTAGAACACCCGGGCGACCTCCTCGCCGGAGTCGTCGAAAAGGGGCATCAGCTCCGCCTTGGCGGCGTAGGTCAAAGGTTCATCGTTCACCATGACGGTGTGCTCGGTTACCGAGGACTCCATGGGAACGGTGGCCTTTTCGGGGACCGCCTCCTGATGCCGCTCTTGAGTCTCAGGGCTTGGAGTCTCCTTGCCCTCTTCCGTATCGGCAAAACCGGCACAGCCGAGGGATAGGGCCAGAAGTATGGCTATTACCGCGGGAAAAACGCTTTTTTTCACAGAACTATCTCCTTACAGTAGATGCTACAAGGGCTGGAGCCTTAACATCCGGGCCCTCGCAATGTTTGGCCATATCCATGAGGAGGGAGGCAAGATTAGAGCCGACCGCCCGGGCCTCGGAGGCCGCCTTTACCGCCTGGTCCTGTCTACCGCCTCTCAGGTGGTCCTCCACCTGATGTCCTAGGCCGTGGAGCTTGTCGTGAAGGGACACCACCTCACGCCACCGATCCACCATGTGGGCAGGAGGGGTCGTGGTGGATAAAAACAGGCCAAAGCGACATTTGTTCGGATCGGTCTCCAGATCCCAGGGGCGGCCGTCTAATGATGCCTCCAATCGGTCCATCCACGCCATGTGGGCGTCGATGGCTTTTGCCACCACCGATCTCATGTCAGAGCAGGTCCCTAGATTCATCTTGGAGAGTTCCACCAGTAGCTCCTCGCCCTGTCTAGCTCCCTGATCTACCCGATCGGAAAGGTCCTCCACCATGACGGTCAACGACTTGACCGACTCCCCTGCCTCCTCTATGACATGGTTTACGTCGGAGGCAAAACGGGAGACCGACTCTGCCCCTGAGGCCATTTCCTGAGACGACGCCGACAGCTCCTGAGCGCTGGCAGCCACGGTCTGGGACACCTCGTTGGTGCTGTCCATTCCCTCAAGAATCAGGACTATGGCCTGGACGACCCCGGCGATTCTCTCCGCCACGTCCTCCATTTCCTTGGACATGGCCATGACATCTTTAGATGTTCCGTCGACTCCCTCCATGAGGCCAGTCAGGTTATCCCCTATCTGGACCGCCGCCCTCTTGCTCTCCTCCGCCAGCTTGCGAACCTCCTCGGCGACCACGGCGAAGCCCCGTCCCGCCTCTCCCGCCCTGGCTGCCTCTATGGCGGCGTTCAGGGCCAGGAGGTTGGTCTGCTCCGCTATGCCCTGGATGGTCTGGACCACCTGGTGTATGACCGTGGCCTTCTCCGCCAGTGACGCGGCCCTCTGGGACACCTGCTCCGCCTGTCCTCTAGCGGACTCCATGGCGGTGGAGGTCTCCCCTAAGGCGGCCTCTCCCTCTCGTGCCTTGGCCACCACGTCGGAGACGGTCTGGTTCAGGCTTTCGGCCATCTGAGCCAGAGCCTGGGAGGTAGAGGCTATCTCCTCGGAGGAGGCATATTGAGACTCAACGGCGCCGGATACCTGATCCACCGCTTTGGTTCCCTTTGCTACGCCTTCCTCCATGGACTTAAAGGTTTTAGTAAATACCGCCAAGGACCTATCAAGAGAATTAAATGCAGCTAAAAAATCCTGAGTTCCCTGTGAGGTATCCCAGAAATTGTTCCGAAGGAGCTCTATAAAATCGTTGAAAGACCGGGCCATCTGGCCTGTCTCGTCCTTTGAACGAATCGGAAGTCGCCAGGTCAGGTCCGCCTTGCCCTCGGTGGAGCGGCCCATAAATCGGTTCATCTCCCTTATAGGGGCTATAATCGATCGGCGGTAGAAAAACACGCATAGCACCGCGACCACAAGAGCCAGGGCCAGAGATATCTCCTGGATCACCTTGAGGAGGGTCACCCTCCCCGCGGCGTCGCCTTCAAGGGATACCGTCGCGGCGGCGGCGGCGGACAGGACCGACTGGGCCTGAACGGTAACCTGCTTCCAGGCGTTCTCGTCTCCACCGGAGAGAACCGACTCCACTACCTTGCGATAGGACTGAAAGGCCCTGTCGGCGGCCTGGAGTAGCTCTTTAGACTTAGGGGAAGGAGCGGACAGCTCGGTCCAGGTCCCAGCCTTGGGATCTAAAGGGGCCTTCCCGCCGGAGATCAGGGCCCTATTGGTCTCCTGAAAGAGGTTCATAGAGGCGATCGCCTCGTCGTTGTAGCCCTTTTCCCCTGAGAGCCGAAAGGCCAGAGCCGCCTTTGCGATGTTCTGGGACAGCATCCTCTGCCTGCCCGCTAAATTTATGACCATGCCGTCTTTGGCCTGGTCGGCGGTTATGACCAAGGTAGACACCAGAGATAGGGTAAAAAGGCCCAAAAGAACCGCTAAGGGAACCACCAGCTTGGCAAAAAGGTTTTTTCTCATAAATATCCCTCCATTCAATTTAATCATCCACGGACAACTTCTTTCACCTATATACCTCTCGATTATACATGGGAATAAGGTAAAAACCCAACGTCCCCCTCGGAGAGATCGTTCCGCCTACGCCCTGGCCCAATCGTATACTCGACCTGCCTGTTTCGTACGAACCGCCTCGGAGGGCACGTCCTGTGCCCCCTCGGCTTGGGCCGACGTCCTGTCGCCCCATTCGACTACACGACGGCATGTCGAGTATACGGGCTCTGGGCTCCGTCGAAACGATCTCTCCGAGGATTAGAGTCTTTAGAGGTGCCCTAAAGATGATCCTTTCTGATCTCCCCTGTATGATGTATAATTTTTCGTCCTAGGGGGCCATTGCGGTCTCCGTTTTAGATATTAAACCAATTGGGAGGATTTCCATGAACTTTAATAATTCTTCAGATCTGAAGAGACAGATAGAACGTCGGAGGACCTTCGGCATAATAAGCCACCCCGACGCGGGAAAGACCACCCTCACCGAGAAGCTACTCCTCTTCGGCGGAGCCATAACCATGGCGGGGGCGGTCAAGTCCCGAAAGTCCTCCAAACACGCCACCAGCGACTGGATGGCCATAGAGCAGGAGAGAGGGATCTCGGTCACCAGCTCGGTGATGAAGTTTGAGTATAAAGGCTACGAGATAAATCTGCTGGACACCCCTGGGCACAAGGATTTCTCCGAGGACACCTACCGAGTCCTCACCGCCGTCGACAGCGCTGTTATGGTAATAGACAGCGTCAAAGGCGTCGAGGAGCAGACCAGACGGCTCATGGAGGTGTGTCGGATGAGGAACACTCCAATCATAACCTTCATAAACAAGCTGGACCGGGAGGGACTGTCCCCTCTGGAGATACTTTCGGACATAGAGGAGAACCTCCAGATAGAGTGCGCCCCTCTGACCTGGCCTATAGGCATGGGAAAAGGCTTCAAGGGAACCTACGACCTATACAAAAAGGAGCTCACCCTGTTCAGACCGGGATTCGAGAGCCTGAGAGACCAAGACGGCATAGCGGTTATAAAGGACCTGAACGACCCTAAGCTGGACCAGCTCATCGGGATCCAGGCGAAAGACCTCAGGGACGATATAGCCCTGCTGGAGGGGGCGGCAAACCCCTTCGACTTAGACGACTACCTTAAGGGCTGCCAGACGCCGGTTTTCTTCGGAAGTGCGGTCAACAACTTCGGCGTTCGGGAGATGCTGGACAGCTTCGTGGAGATAGCCCCCTGTCCGGGGCCCAGGAAGACCACGACCAGGCCCGTATCCCCGGAGGAGGAGGAATTCTCCGGCTTCGTCTTCAAGATCCAGGCCAACATGGACCTAGCCCACAGGGACCGTCTGGCCTTCATGAGGGTCTGTTCCGGCCGGTTCTACCGAGGGATGAAGGTAAAGCACCACCGAATAGGGAAAGACGTGGTCCTGTCCAACCCCACCATCTTCATGGCCCAGGACAGGGAGCTGGTGGAGGAGGCCTGGCCGGGGGACATTGTCGGCATCCACAACCACGGGACCATCAAGATAGGGGACACCTTCACCGACAAAGAGCCTCTTCAGTACATAGGCATACCGAGCTTCGCGCCAGAGCACTTCAGGAGGGTCAGGCTGGACTCGCCTATGAAGTCGAAACAGCTTCAAAAAGGGCTGATCCAGCTCTCCGAGGAGGGGGCCATACAGGTCTTTAAGCCTATCACCGATAACATATTCATACTGGGAGCGGTGGGAGTGCTTCAGTTCGACGTCGCCGTGGCGAGGCTTAAGGCGGAGTACTCGGTGGAGGCCAGCTACGACTCGACCTCCTTCTCCGTGGCCCGGTGGGTGAAGTGCGCCGACCCGAAGAAAATGGCGGAGTTCGAGAGGGCCCACCAGGCAAACCTAGCGAAAGACAGCACCGACAGCCTGGTCTACCTAGCGGCGAACAGCTGGGACCTGAAATACGTGGAAAACCACTGGCCCGACGTGGAGTTCCTGAAGACATGTGAACACCGCTAAAAACTAACGCTCGGATCCCCTCGGAGAGACCGTCCCGCCTACGCCCTGGCCCAATCGTATACTCGACCTGCCTGTTTCGTACGAACCGCCTCGGAGGGCACGTCCTGTGCCCCCTCGGCTTGGGGCGACGTCCTGTCGCCCCATTCGTACTACACGACGGCATGTCGAGTATACGGGCTCAAAGGGGCTCCGTCGGAACGATCTCTCCGAGGATCAGCGTTTTTAGAGGTTCCCCATAGAGACTTGCCTTAGCTCTACACCATGCTTGTGACACTGGGCAAGCAAAAACAGTTTAAAGGCATAAAAACCCTGATCGGTGACCGCTTTCGCCAGGTGTCTGTTTTTAACCATGCCCCTAACGTTCAGGTCCTCTACGGTTATATACTGGGGCTTGGTTTTCACCACAGCATTTACGACAGAGCGCCTGTATTCCTCACGGATGTTCCCTAGGCGGTAATGTAACTTTTGCACTTTCAGTTTTTTTTAATTAAGCTAGAGCCACTTCCCACGGTTTTACCGGCTTTCTTTTTTGCGTTCTGTTTTCTAGCCAGTGCTCGACTCTCCCGCTTTAATTTTTTCTCTTGTCTTTTGACCTTAGAGGTCTTATTGATATTGGGATAGATGCTCCCGTCACTTAAGGCAGCGAAGTTTTTTATGCCAAGGTCTATCCCTACGCCAGGGGCAACAGCTCGCTCTATCGTGGGCTCAGGAACATCACACAACAGGGACAGAAAAACACGCCCTGCCTTTATGGACAAAGTTCCGTTTATAACCTTTGCGTTTTCCGGGATATATCCAAACTCTTTTAGCCTGACAAAGTTAAAGGTAGGTATTTTTATCCTGTGTCTCTGGGCAGTCCAATCTGTCTCACCGTTTTTAGGCAGGTAAACTTTCACGTCCTGGTTCTTTTTCTTCTTAAACCGAGGAAATCCAGCTTTTTTGAGGAAGAATTTTTTATAGGCACATTCACCGTTCATAATAGATTTCTTGCGGGCTTTAGACGAGACCTCTTTGATCCACCCAAAGCCATCTTGCTTAGAGTGTACGTTATTAATCCACTTATCGAAGGAGTACCCCGATAAAAACTCGCCGGTCTCCTTATAGTGGTCCTGTGCCTTTTGGAGATACAAGTTGTACAGATAACGACATACTCCGATGGTTTTAGCTAGTTTTTCCAGCTGTTTTTCCGTCATCTTGAGTTCTGTCTTATATGCTTTTTTCACAACTCGTCATCTCCTTTCAGCTTATTTTTGTATTTTCGCAGTCCATCCACTTTGCATGAAAACACATCAATAATAGAGATAAGGTCCTGTACTACTTCCTTTTGTGGGGAGAGAGTTTCGTTGTTGACCACGACTATCTCTGAACCGTATTTTTCCACAAAAGACGCAAACCAATCAAAGCCGAAACGGATAAACCTGTCTTTTTCAGTCACGTAGATTTGACCTATTTTACCGTCTATAACCTGGTCTAAGAGGTCGTTCCATTTTGGCCTTTTATAGTTCAGACCACTCCCGATGTCCTCTACAACCTCTGCCACGATACATCCTTTTGCGTTGGCAAATTGTCTTAAAAAATCGGTCTGATTTTTTAAATCCGGCGATTGAGATTTGCTGGATACCCTTGCATAGATAACGTTTTTCCTATCCGTAGGCGACTGTATGCTTAAAAAACTATCTATCTGGTCCTGGGTATAATATCTCCTTCCTTTAGGATTTCTTTTAGCCACCAACTTCTTATCTACGTCCCATCGCTGAACAGTTTTTACGGACACGCCAAATATCTCCGCTACATCTTTAGGCTTAAGTAGTTTTTCATATATACATACTGCCATTTCTTGAGACTTGTGTCAATATTTTTAACTACTGTTCCTTGACTCCCCTTATGTGATACCATTGTCACTATTATAGATCATATCTAGAGGAGGGAGTTACCTTGAAGGCATCGCTGGACAAACTCACCATCCGAGGGTTCAAGTCGATTCGTTCCCTTGAGAACTTCCGTCTAAAGGACATTAATATTTTCATTGGGGCCAACGGAGCGGGAAAAAGCAACCTCATCGAGTTTTTCCGACTCATCAAAAACGTCATAGACGGAAACCTAAACGACTACATACGTCTAGGTGGAGGGATCAGCGATTTTCTCTTCGATGGACGTAAGAGGACGTCTCAAATGGATTTCGAAACCTATTTTGGATCGAGAGGATACCGTTTCACCGTAAAACCAGGAGCGGCGGAAAACTGTCTGCTTACCGACGAAGCACGCTTTTACGACGGCAGATGGCAAAAATCGACCGAAAACGAAGACAGCGAATACAGTAGATCGGTCTACGACGGCATATCGTCGTGGCAGATATACCATTTTCACGACACCAGCTCCACCGCTGGAATGAGACACTACCAGATCGTCCAGGACGACGAGAAACTCCGATTCGACGGATCGAACGTAGCACCATACCTTCTTCGGCTTAAAAACCGCCATCCCGATGAGTACAGGGAAATTTTGGACGCTCTAGGTCTGGTCATGCCTTTTTTCGACGACTTTATCCTTGAGCCATCTTCCTTCGGAGAGAGGGAGAAGGTTAACCTGTCCTGGCGACAGAGGGGATCGGACTACCCTATGCAACCCTACCACCTGTCCGACGGCTCTATAAGGTTCATCTGCCTCGCCACGGCTCTTCTACAGCCTAACCCTCCTTCCACCATAGTGGTGGACGAGCCAGAACTGGGCCTTCACCCCTTCGCAGTAGCCCTGCTTGCGGAGCTGATCCAAAACGCATCTTGCAGGACACAGCTTATCGTAGCCACCCAGTCTCCCATCTTCATAGACTATTTTAAGGTGGACGACATCGTCGTGGTCAACAGAAAAGACGGCTCTTCAACCTTCGATCGACTGAAGGAGGAGGAATACAGAGAGTGGCTTGAGGACTACTCCACCGGGGAACTGTGGCGTAAAAACCTCTTATCAGGAGGCCCTAGCCATGAATAAATACGTGGAGCTGATAGCTCTGGTGGAAGGCTCCACGGAGATGGCCTTCGTTCAAAACGTCCTCTACGACTACCTCTTCACGAAAAACGTCTTCATCACCCCTATACTGATATCCAAGTCAGGACAAAAAGGGGGAGACGTCAAGTTCGAGAGGGTAAAAAGGGACATTGAGCACCACCTAAAAAATCGACAGGACACCTACTTGACCACATTAATAGATTTCTACGGCATAGACACAAAATGGCCGGGCATCGACAAAGCGTCAAAACAAACGACTCCGTCGATGAAGGCCATAGCCTTGAACGAAGGGACTATGGCTAAGGTAAAGGAGCTTTTCGGCAAATATGAACCGGAGAGACGTTTCATTCCCTATGTAGCGATCCACGAGTTCGAGTCACTTCTTTTCAGCGACGGCGATATTTTGGCCGACCGACTCGGAGTTTCCCCTCAAGAGGTGAATAAAATACTTACCCAGTGCGGAGAACCGGAAAACGTGAACAACTCGCCCCACACCGCACCGTCGAAAAGGCTACAAAATCTGAACCCGAGGTTTAAAAAAACCACCACCGGGATCGCCATAGCCAAGGAGATAGGGATCACCAAGATGAGGGAGAAATGCCCAGTATTTAACCGCTGGCTGGACAGCATAGAGTCGCTAAAATAACCTGTCCCTATTGTCGTAGGGGCGAAGGGCCTTGACAAATACGGACCCTTGCCCTATCATTACCGGCAATCTACCGAATCCCGAAAGGAGGCCCCGGCCATGACGTTCAACATATCCACAAACGCCCTTTTCCTAGCGCTAACCATCGACCGCGGAGTCTTCCTCCGGAGTCGTCGGTAGCGTATTACCTTACCGATAGAGATTCCAAAGGGCCGACCCGCATACGCGTGGTCGGCCCTTTTTTATTTGCCGCTAAATTAAGGAGGAATAACTTTATGAAAAAGACCCTCGCCGCCTCTGTCATAGCAAAACACACCAACGATAACGCTAAAGAGGGAGCCATCTGTCAGGTGTCGGTGGACTTCGCCTTCGCCAACGACATCACCGCCCCTCCCGCCATAAACGCCATGAGGGAGATGGGCCGAGACAGGGTATTCGATAAAAACCGGTGTGCGGTGGTGCCGGACCACTTCACCCCAAACAAGGACATAGCGTCGGCGGAGCAGGCCAAAAAGTGCCGGGAGTTCGCCCACGGTCAGGGAATGGTCTACTGGGAGGTCGGCAGGGCAGGGGTCGAACACGCTATGCTGCCGGAGAAGGGCTACATCCTCCCCGGGGACATAGTGTTAGGGGCGGACAGCCACAGCTGCACCGGAGGGGCTATGGGAGCCTTCGCCACCGGAATGGGCTCAACCGACTTAGCGGGAGCCTGGGCCACCGGAAAGACCTGGCTCATGGTCCCGGAGACGGTCCGTGTGGACTTTAGAGGCCCCATCTCAAGGCAGATCACCGGAAAGGACCTCATCCTGGCGGTCCTCAGGGAGATCTCCGTCCAGGGGGCCCGGTATATGGCCCTTGAGTTCGGCGGCGACGGCCTGGAGTCCATGTCCATGGATCACCGGTTCACCGTGGCGAACATGGCGGTGGAGGCCGGGGCCAAGGCGGGGCTCTTCGTCCCCGACTCGGTGACCCTGGACTACGCCAGGACAAGGGCGGCCAGGGACTTCGAGCCCTGCTACCCCGACGAGGGCTGCCCCTACGCGAAGAGGATAGAGATAGACGTGGAGAAGCTCACTCCCCTTGTGGCGGCGCCCCACTCCCCCGACAACGTCCATCCCGCCTCGACCTTCAAGGACAGGGAGATCCATCAGGTGTTCATAGGCTCCTGCACCAACGGAAGGCTTGAGGACATGGAGGCGGCGGCGTCGGTGCTGAAGGGCAGATCGGTCCATCCATCGGTGAGGTGCATAGTCATACCGGCATCCTTCGAGGTCTACAACGAGTGTCTGGACAGGGGCTACATAAGGACCTTCACCGACGCGGGAGCGGCGGTCTGCACCCCCACCTGCGGCCCATGCTTGGGGGGACACATGGGAATACTGGCGGCAGGGGAGCGGTGCGTATCCACCAGCAACAGGAACTTCGTCGGCAGGATGGGACACACAGAGAGCGAGGTCTACCTCGCAAGCCCTATAACAGCCGCATGGAGCGCCGTTAAAGGACATATCGCCGATCCGGCGGAGGAGGAGAGATAACATGACCATAGGAGGAAACGCCTGGGTCTTTGGAGACCACATAGATACGGACGTCATAATACCGGCCAGACACCTGACCACCGCCGACCCCAAAATACTGGGAGCCCACTGCATGGAGGACGCCGATCGAGAGTTCTCGTCGAGGATATCCCCTGGGGACGTCATAGTTGGAGGGGAAAACTTCGGCTGCGGATCGAGCAGGGAACACGCCCCTATCGCCATAAAGGGAGCGGGAATCTCCTGCGTCGTGGCGAAGTCCTTCGCCAGGATATTCTACCGAAACTCCATAAACGTAGGGCTTCCCATCTTCATCTGTCCCGAGGGAGTGAAGGCGATCTCCCAGGGAGATAAGGTCACCGCCGACATGGAGAGAGGCATCATAAAGAACGAGACCACCGGTCAGAGCTGGTCCGTTCCGCCGTTCCCCGAATACCTTCGTGGGATCATAGCCGCTGGGGGGCTGGTTCCCTTCATAGCGTCGAAGGGAGCGTAGCCATGAACGTAAAGACCATAGCCCAGATCGGCGGGGACGGCATAGGGCCGGAGGTTGTAAAACAGGGGCGAAAGGCAGCGGACGCCGCCATGGCCGGGAGCGGGACCGAGCTCCGCTGGAGGGAGTTCCCATGGGGGGCGGGGCACTACCGTTCCACCGGGGAGATACTGCCGGAAAACGCCGTGGAGGAGCTCTCCCACTGCGACTCCATATACCTGGGGGCCATAGGGGACCCATCGGTGAAGCCCGGGGTCCTGGAGAGGGGCATACTGCTCACACTCCGCTTCGCCTTCGACATGTACGTCAACCTCAGGCCAGCCAGGGCCTTCCCCAAGGTCCCTATCCCCATAGAGGGAGCGGCGGAGAAAGGCATAGACCTGCTGGTGGTTCGGGAGAACACCGAGGACCTCTACATGGGGCTAGGTGGAACCGGCGACGGCGAAATAGACCAGATCATCGAGGCAAAGAGGGGCCTTTATAACCTCACAGGCCACGTATCCATGAGTACCGGCCACAGGATGGCCCTCCAGATGGGGATAGCCACCGAGCCAGCGGTCAGGAGGATAACCGCCACGGCCTGCGGCTACGCCAGAGGCCGTGGGGAGAGATCCATCCTTCTGGCCACCAAGGCCAACGCCATGCCCCACCTCTACGGATTCTGGGAGGAGATAGCCGCCGACGAGGCCAAGGGCCAGGGGATGGCAATGGAGACCATGAACGTGGACGCCATGTGCTATCACGCAGTGAGACGGCCCTGGGAGTTCGGGACGATCCTCTGTCCCAACCTCTTCGGCGACATAGTCAGTGACCTCTTCGCAGGCATAACCGGAGGACTTGGGGTCGCGGCAGGAGGAAACCAGGGCGACGGCATAGGGATGTTCGAGCCCATCCACGGCTCCGCCCCAGACATAGCGGGAACCGACTCGGCCAACCCCCTGGCGGCCATCCTCTCCGCCTCCCTGATGCTCCGCTCCCTAGGGGAGGGCAAAGGGGCGACGGCGATAGAGAGGGCCGTCGAGACCTTCTTAAATGAGAGCGACCAGGACCGCCTCCCTAAGGAAATGGGAGGACAGGCAGGCACCGAGGAGATAGGCGACTCAGTCGCCTCCATAATAGAGAGAGACCGAGAGGGGAAACAGCCATGACGATAGATAGAGTTCGCATATTCGACACCACGCTCAGAGACGGAGAGCAGTCCGCAGGGATAAACCTCAACAGGGCGGAGAAGATCCAGATAGCCAGACAGCTGGCGGCCATGGGAGTGGACGTCATAGAGGCGGGCTTCCCGGCGGCGTCCCAGGGCGACTTCGACGCCGTCTCCGCCATAGCCCATGAGGCAAGAGGGCCCATCATAGCGGGGCTGGCCAGGGCCAACGAAGGGGATATCAAAAGGGCCGCCGACGCGGTTAAAGGGGCTGAGAGAGGCAGGATCCACACCTTCATAGCCACCAGCCCTATCCACATGGAGTACAAGCTCAAAATGGCCCCCGACGAGGTCGTCCGTCGCACCTCTCAGGCTGTGGCCTACGCCTCGTCTCTGGTGAAAGACGTGGAGTTCTCCGCCGAGGACGCCAGCCGGTCGGAGGTCCAGTTTCTCATAGAGGTGTTCTCCGCCGCCATCGCCGCAGGGGCCACAACCATAAACGTGCCGGACACGGTGGGCTACGCCACCCCCGGCGAGTTCGGCGACTTTCTGTCTCGGATAATGGAGGGAACGGAAAACTCCCATAAGGCGATCTGGTCCGTCCACGTCCACAACGACCTGGGCCTCGCTGTGGCAAACTCCATCGAGGCGGTCCGCCGGGGAGCCAGACAGGTGGAATGCACCATAAACGGCATAGGGGAGAGGGCTGGAAACGCCTCACTGGAGGAGATAGTCATGGCCCTCAAGGTCAGAAAGGACGTCTTCTCCGTGTACACAGGCATAGATACCACAAGGCTCTACGACGCCAGCAGGCTGGTATCTCGGCTCACAGGGGTACAGGTTCCGCCCAACAAGGCCATAGTCGGAGACAACGCCTTCGCCCACGAGGCGGGAATACACCAGCACGGGATCATGTGCAAAAGGGAGACCTACGAGATAATGCATCCCAAGGACGTAGGGGCCCCTGAGTCCAAGCTGGTCATGGGCAAGCACTCGGGACACCACGCCTTCGTCAAGGAGATAAAGGCCATGGGCTACGCCCTGTCGGAGGAGGAGTTCAAGAGGGCCTTCACCCTCTTCAAAGAGCTCTGCGACAAAAAGGAGATGGTCACCAAAAGCGACATGGAGGCCCTCATAGTGGACGAGATACTTTCCGTCTGCCCGGACCGTAAGTTCGTGGTCAAGGACTTCGCAGTCCAGTCGGGCAGGGGAAAAGCCACAGCCACCGTCTCACTGACGGAGAACGGCCACGACGTGAGCGACGCCGCCACCGGCAACGGCCCGGTTGACGCATCCTACGCCGCCATCAGGAGGATCATAGGTATAGAGCCGGAGCTGAGGGCGTATCGGATACTGTCCTCCACGGAGAAATCCGACGCCCTGGGAGAGGCCAGGGTGACCCTTAAATACTACGACATGGAGGTCCAGGGAAGGGGCTCCAGCACCGACGTCATAGAGGCCAGCATAAAAGCCTACATAAACGGAATCAACCGACTCTACCAGACCGCCGCCGCAAGAGGGGTGGAGATAGTCAGGCAGAGGAAGGCGGGGTAGAGCCGTCTTTTGAGTAGCGGACATCTCTAAAAAATCACCTATGAGTCCCCTCGGAGAGACCGTTCCGCCTACGCCCTGGCTCAATCGCCATCGGCGGCGTTGATGGGATACCGGAGACAAGGAAGGCCATAGAGTCGGGCCTCATGGCCTCCTCTGTGTGGATAGACCCTATGGAGACGGTAGAGGCGATTATGAACTCGGTGGAGGCGTTTTTATCGGAGGGGAAAACCCCAAAAGGGTACCTGACGAAAAATATACCGATCTACAGAGGGTAAAAAGCGGCCCCCATCCCAATCAAGAGGGATGGGGGCCGCTCTGTCGGATCAGCTCGGCACGGTTCGACCTAAAAAGGGCAACAGGAACAGGCTTCTTCCGACGTAGAACAACAGCAGCGAGGCCCATAGACCGTGGTTGCCGAAGGGGCCGAACATAAGCCAGTATGCGACCATGAACAGGGCCACCAGCGAGCCCCACAGGGCGCTGACCCTCCAGAGCGACCGCAACAGCTCTTGATCCCTTTTGGTTCATAATGGGCTCACCTCGAAACCCCTCTAAGCCTGGGATCGAGGTAGTTGTACGATACGTCCACGGCGAGATTTATGACCATGTAGACCAGGGAGATCCACAGGACGTATCCCTGGACCATGGGATAACCCCTGGCGGATATGGCCTGGACCGCCAGGTTACCCAGGCCGGGCCAGGAGAAAATGATCTCCACCACAGCTGTTCCCCCGAGAAGGCTGCCCAAAGACAGCCCCAGCAGTGTTATCAGAGGTAGCACGGCGTTGGGAAGGACCTCTCTCCAAAGTATGACGAGCCTGGACTCCCCTCTGACCTCAGCTTCCAAGACGTAGTCCTGGTTAAGCTCCTCTAAGACTGCCGTCCTGACCTGTCTCGTGTACTTCGCCGACATTGCGAAAGCAAAGGTCAAAGCGGGCAGGAAAAGATCCCTGAGGCCCTGACCGAAGGAGTCTCTTACGCAGAAACCGTCCCCTTCTCCCTATTTCCCAAGCGCCTCACTGACAGCCACAGCCACAGCTACAGTAGCACCCACCATCGGGTTATTCCCCATTCCCAAAAAACCCATCATCTCCACATGGGCTGGAACAGAGCTTGATCCGGCAAACTGCGCGTCTGAATGCATCCGTCCCATAGTGTCGGTCATACCGTAGGAAGCTGGACCAGCGGCTACATTGTCTGGGTGAAGCGTGCGTCCCGTACCGCCTCCGGAAGCGACAGAGAAATAGTGCTTGCCCTGCTCAACACATTCTTTTTTATATGTTCCGGCAACCGGATGCTGAAATCTGGTGGGGTTGGTGGAGTTACCCGTAATGGAAACATCAACTCCCTCGTGATGCATAATTGCCACGCCCTCGCGCACGTCATCTGAGCCATAACAGCGAACCTGCGCACGCTCGCTTTTCGAGTAGACGATCTCGCGCACTAATTCCAGGTCGCCAGTATAATAATCGAACTGTGTTAGGACATAAGTAAAGCCATTAATACGAGAAATAATTTGTGCGGCATCCTTGCCAAGTCCATTAAGTATCACTCGCAACGGCTCCTTTCGGGCCTTGTTTGCATTATTCACTATACCGATAGCACCCTCAGCAGCGGCAAAACTTTCGTGCCCGGCCAGAAACGCGAAACACTTCGTCTCGTCACTCAGCAACATCGCACCGAGTTTTCCGTGGCCAAGGCCAACCTTACGATCCTCCGCGACACTGCCGTTGATACAAAAGCTCTGTAAGCCTATACCAATAGCCTCCGCTGCCTCCGCTGCAGTACGCACGTTCTTTTTTATAGCGATAGCTGCGCCAACAGTATAAGCCCAACCAGCATTTTCAAACGCAATAGGCTGAATGGATTTGACAATGTCGTTGGGAGATACTCCGATATTGCCACAAATGTCCCTTGCTTCCTCCACGGAAGAAACTCCAAAGTCTTTCAATGTGTTTTTTATCTTATCTATGCGGCGTTCATAATTTTCAAAAATTACCATATGAATTCCCCCTCATTCCTGACGTGGGTCAATATATTTTGCGGCTTCGTTAAAGCGCCCGTAGGTACCCTTCGCCTTTTCCATAGCGATGTTGGCGTCATCACCTTTTTTAATTAAATCCATCACTTTCCCAAAAGAGATAAACTCATAACCAATAATTTCGTTATTCTCGTCCAGCGCAATACGATTGACATAGCCCTCAGTCAGCTCAAGATAGCGCGCACCCTTTGCTTTCGTTCCAAACATAGTACCAATTTGGCTACGCATACCCTTGCCCAGATCCTCAAGGCTCGCGCCAATGGGAAGTCCGCCCTCGGAAAAGGCCGTCTGACTGCGGCCATAGACGATCTGCAAAAAAAGTTCTCGCATAGCCACGTTGATGGCATCACACACAAGATCGGTGTTCAGTGCCTCAAGGATTGTTTTTCCAGGCAGAATTTCAGACGCCATAGCAGCAGAGTGCGTCATACCGGAGCACCCCAACACCTCCACCAACGCCTCTTCAATTATGCCTTTTTTGATATTCAAAGTAAGTTTGCATGCTCCTTGCTGCGGAGCGCATCGGCCAATGCCGTGGGTCAGCCCAGAGATGTCCTTTATTTCTTTCGCCTCTACCCATTTTCCCTCTTCCGGTATCGGAGCTGGTCCATGACAAGCTCCCTGTGTAACGGGGCACATGTGTTCCACTTCAGATGAATAGATCATTTTTTCACTCCTTAAAGAATGTATTTTATACGAGTTCCCTCATAGCTGGTAACCTAGCAACCTAAATAAGGTCTTTTATTCATGGTAAGCATTCAAAACACAACTCTCTCCTTGTTGTTTAATGCTTCAGCTCTGACCTCCACTCTTTTGTCAAATAAAAAGCCTCAATCAAATATTTTTTAAACCCTTAAGGCACCAAAAAAAGCAAAGAATAATTGATTTTGATAGGAGTTTGGGTTAAATCTACTAAGTTACCAGCTATGCGAGTCCCCTACCCTTATGCCATAAAACACTTCGCATAAGCTCAGAAAACCTCTACAGACACAGGGTCCTCACCAAAAGATCTCGGTTTACCGTGAACTACCCCCACTTATAGAAATGGGGGCTTCCTGGTCAATATCTCTAACGAGACAAGTTTCCCCAGGCTCGAAAGGTCGTCCCGACCTCGTGAGTACCAAAGCTACACTGCCGTGCTAATTTCGGTGGGCAGCGCTAGTTTCAGTAAGTTTTGTGCCGCATTTACGTCCCTGTCGTGGCGAACACCGCAACTTGGACACACCCACTCCCTCAGGGCTAAATCCTTTACCAGTGGGTTTTTATAGCCACATTCAGAGCACAGTTGAGAGCTGGCATAATTTGCACCAGCTATTATCGGATCCCTGCCGTACCAAAGGGCTTTATACTCCAGCATCGATCTGAACATGCTCCATGAAACCTCCGATATGGCTTTAGAGAGACAATGGTTTTTCAACATGTTTTTTACTCTAAGGTCCTCGATCACTATGGCTTGGTTTTCGCGAATGATCTCGGTGCTGACCTTGTGCAAAAAATCACGTCTCTGGTCCGCTATCTTACCGTGCAGCTTGGCGACCTTTAGCCTTGCCTTCTGTCTGTTGCAGCTGCCTTTAGCCTTACGAGACAGGTCCTTCTGTAGTTTTACCAGCCGCTTTTCCGATTTTTTGAGCCATCTGGGGTTCTCGTAGGTTTCGCCGTTAGAGCATATGGCAAAGTTTTTTATCCCCACGTCCACCCCTACCTTGTTCGTAGATGCAGGAAGCTTTTCCACCTCGGTATCGACCAATACAGATACGAAATATTTCCCTGACGGCACATGGGAGATCGTGCAAGACTTGATTTTGCCTTCAAAGGTTCGATGTTGCTTGATCTTGACCTGATTTAAGCTTAGGGGAACCTCTAAAAACGCTGATCCTCGGAGAGATCGTTCCGACGTAGCCCATTTGAGCCCGTATACTCGACATGCCGTTGTGTAGTACGAATGGGGCGACAGGACGTCGCCCCAAGCCGAGGGGGCACAGGACGTGCCCTCCGAGGCGGTTCGTACGGAACAGGCAGGTCGAGTATACGATTGGGC